>NZ_JASCPO010000068.1:0-28335 GCF_029960145.1 Pseudomonas sp. PS01299
CGATAGCGGTGGGTCTTTCACCTCATTGCTGAAGGGGCTGACGCTATCGCGAGCAGGCTCACTCCTACAGTTGAACGGGGCAGCTCAGTCATCTCGGAAGTGCATTCATCAGCCAGCGCTGGCGAATCTGCTCCAGACGCCCGTCGGCGCGCAAGGTTTCCAGCGCCTGTTGCCAGCGTTTGACCTGACCCGGATCGGTCTGCAGCGAAAAGGCGATGTAGGTGTCCTGTTTCATCAGCGACATCTGATATTGCAAGCGTCCCGGTTCCATGCCCTGGGTGCGGGCGAGCGCGGCGGTGGACAGGGTGTCGGAGACCACGAAATCGGTCCGGCCCAGGCTGAACAGACGCATCATCTGTTCCGGGGTTTCGACACCGTCGAGGTTCTTCAGGTTTTGCTGCTTAAGGTAGCTGTAGACCAGCCATTTGCGCGGCACGCTGATGCGCCCGGCCTGATCCGCCTGCTGCAGGGTTTTTACCGGCGGCTGGTTGTTGGCATGGGCATACAGCGCGGTTTCGACTTCAATCAGCGGCCCGACCCATTGATAGCGGTCATCGCGCTCGTCGGTACGCAGGACGGTGAAGACGCCGGTGTTGGGTGTTTCGCTGGCGGTGCGCAGGGCGCGCAGCAACGGCACTTGTTGCAGATCGATCCGGTCGCCGGTCTGTTCGGCCAGCGCGCGCACCACATCCACGCCGTAACCCACCAGTTGATCGCCTTGCTGGAAATGCAGGGGCGGGTGGTTGTCGGTGAGCAGTTGCAGATCGGCCGCATCGGCCGCCAGGGCCAGGAGTGACAGCAGACACGCGGCAATCCGTTTCATGAATCGTCCCTGAAAAATTGAGCGCGAAGCTTAGTACGGGCCGGTGGTGGCTGTCGTGCGGAATGTACGGGGCTTTTGCGTCAGAAATAAAGGCTGATTGGCAGCATCGGCGCACGCAGAAACATTGTGGTGTGCCTGGCATTTGTGGCTGGCACACAACCTGTGGGAGCGAGCCTGCTCGCGAAAACGGTGGATCAGTCAACATCTGAAGTGGCTGATCTGGCCTATTCGCGAGCAGGCTCGCTCCACTTTGGTTTTGTTGTGCCTGCATGGGGGGCAGGCACAGGGGGATGCGGTGGCGGGAGAGTTACGCCACCACGCGATAGCACGGCACATACGCCGCGCCGCCCGGCAGTTTCATCCGGTGCTGGGCGACGAAGGCTTTGAGCAGCGCGTCGAGCGGTTGCATGATCGCCGCGTCACCACGGATCTGGTACGGCCCGTGTTCTTCGATCAAACGGATGCCCTTGTCCTTGACGTTGCCGGCGACGATCCCGGAGAACGCGCGGCGCAGGTTGGCGGCCAGTTCGTGGGGCGGCTGGTCGCGGTGCAGCTTGAGGTTGGCCATGTTCTCGTGGGTCGGATCGAACGGACGCTGGAAGCTTTCGTCGATCTTCAGCAGCCAGTTGAAGTGGAACGCGTCGTTGCGCTCGCGGCGGAACTGCTTCACCGCTTTGAGGCCGGCAGTCATCTGCCGCGCGACTTCGGCCGGGTCGTCGATGATGATCTCGTAGTGCTGCTTCGCCGCATCGCCGAGGGTGGCGGTGACGAAGGCATCGAGTTGCTCCAGATACGGCGCGGCATGTTTCGGCCCGGTCAGGATCACCGGGAACGGCAGGCCGGCGTTGTCCGGGTGCATCAGGATGCCCAGCAGGTAAAGGAACTCTTCGGCGGTGCCGGCGCCGCCCGGGAAGATGATGATGCCGTGGCCGACACGCACGAACGCTTCCAGACGTTTTTCGATGTCCGGCAGGATCACCAGTTCGTTGACGATCGGGTTCGGCGCTTCGGCGGCGATGATCCCCGGCTCGGTCAGGCCAAGGTAGCGCCCGCCATGGATGCGCTGCTTGGCGTGGGCGATGGTCGCGCCCTTCATCGGGCCTTTCATCACGCCGGGGCCGCAACCGGTGCAGATGTCGAGGCTGCGCAAGCCCAGTTCGTGGCCGACTTTCTTGGTGTATTTGTATTCTTCGGTGTTGATCGAGTGGCCGCCCCAGCACACGACGATTTTCGGCTCCACACCCGGCCGCAGGGTGCGCGCGTTGCGCAGCAGGTGGAACACGTAGTCGCTGATGCCTTGCGAGGTGCTGAGGTCGATGCGTTGGCTGTCGAGTTCGTTTTCGGTGTAGACGATGTCACGCAGGGCGCTGAACAGCATTTCCCGGGTGCTGGCGATCATTTCGCCGTCGACGAACGCGTCGGCCGGGGCGTTCAGCAGTTCGAGGCGCACGCCGCGATCCTGCTGGTGAATGCGGATTTCGAAGTCCTTGTAGGCTTCGAGGATGGTCTTGGCGTTGTCGACATGCGCGCCGGTATTGAGGATGGCCAGGGCGCACTGGCGGAAGAGGGTGTAGGTGCTGCCGGATCCGGCTTCGCTCAGTTGCTGAACTTCACGTTGAGAAAGGGTTTCCAGGCTGCCTTTCGGGCTGACCGAGGCGTTGATTACGTGTCGTTGGGTCATGCAATGATCCTTAAAACGATGTCATTCCAATGGCAGGCAAATGGCATCCGAATAGTGTGTATCCATGAATGAAGATGGCACGATCTGCGCTGTACCGCCATGTCCCCGTTGGACGCTGAAAAGTTGAAAAGGGCCCCCAGCATAGCTAAATCCCCGAGAGAGGCGATAATGCGCAGCGAGTTTTTTCCGTTGCCCTTTTTATCGCTCAAGGAAGTCATGCCTGATGTTCGAGATCCAGCCGATGGACCCAGCAACGTTTCGCCAGCAGACCCGCCGCAGCACGTTGATCATTGCCGTGCTGTTCCTGGTGCTGGCGATGGTGCTTTCGACGGCCGCGGTGGCACTGCTCGGCGAGCCTGGCGGCGATAACCTGCGGTTCAATGTCGGCGGGGTGTTCGTGGCTTTCCTGCTGACAGCGGCGCTGATGCGCGGGCAGTTCTGGCAGCAGGCGTGGATGGCCCCGGCGGTCTATAGCTGGCGGCTCAAGCGCAGCCTGATGAGCGTGACCAACGTGATGCATCAGGTGACCGCTGCGGTGGAACAGAACGATCCGACCGCGATGAAGGTGCTGCGCTTCTATCATCTGGGGCTGACCCAGATGCACGAACTGGACGGTAACTCCAGCGATCATGCGCAGTTGCGCCGGGAAGTCGAAGCGCACAAAGAGCGGATGCAGGCGCTGGGTCTGGAGATCGACCAGAAGCGCCTGGATCCGGCCTGGCTGCAAGCCTTGAAACCCGCCGCTCGTTAAAACGGAATACGGCTGGCGCGGCGCAGTTTCCACGCGCGGGCCAGACGCCCGTAGACCAGCAGGTTGATCACCAGCACCACGCTGCCCAGCGCCAACTGGATCTGCGGCGTCAGCCCGGCGGGGTAGATGATCGGCCAAATGTAGTGCTCGATGAAGCCGCCGGCGTATTCGGTCTGCCCGGCGGCGTGGCGCATCAGGTTTTCCCAGTAGGTCAGCGGACAGGTCAGGTGCAACACCTCGACCGCCACGCCCCATGCAGCCGCCGGCAGATGCAGCCACATCAGGCGTGGCCACTTGAGCACCAGCAGCCCGCCGAACAGCACAAACAGAATGAATGACAGATGGAACAGCACCAGCCCGTCGGCTGCGATTCGGTACAGCATGTCGTCTCCCTGACGTGGTTGTGAAGGCCTCCATGGTACGCCGACAGCGACGCTGGGGCGCTGCGATTTAGCGCAAGTGCGCAAGATTGTTCAAGCCACGAAGGGGCACTTGCTGGCAGAGTCTGCGACCGTTTCCTCGGTTGAAGAGCGTTATGTCTGACTCACTTATGCCGCGCCGTGCGTTTCTTCGCGGCGCTGCGGCGATCATGCCGTTATCACTGGCGACGGCGCCGTGGGGGCTGCTGGCCGGCTCCATGGCGATCGAAGCCAATCTCACGCCGTTACAGGGGCAGGGCCTGTCGAGCATCGTGTTCGCAGGGGCCGCGCAACTGGTGGCGATCGGCATGCTCAAGGGCGGTGCCGGTATTTTCTCCATTCTGTTGACCACGCTGCTGCTGACCTCGCAGCACTTGCTGTACGGGATGAGCATGCGCCCGGTGATTTCGCCGCTGCCCGGACGCTGGCGCATCGGCCTGGGCTTTTTGCTCACCGATGAACTGTTCGCCCTGACCAGCCAGCATGACCGCCAGCAGTTCAACCGCTGGTACGCCTTGGGCGTCGGCCTGACGTTCTATATCGCCTGGAACCTCTTCACCCTGGCCGGCATCGTCCTGGGCAGCAGCATTCCGGGGCTCGAGCACCTGGGGCTGGACTTCTCGATTGCCGCCACCTTCATCGCGTTGATCACCCCGGTGGTGCGTAACGTGCCGACCGTGGTGTGTGTGGCGGTGTCGCTGTTCTGCTCGGTGCTGTTCAGTTATTGGCAGTGGGGCTCGGCATTGGTGCTGTCGGGGCTGGCCGGGATGACCGCAGGATTTGTCTGCAACAAGCTGTATCGGGGGCGCACATGATGGTCTGGGCAGTGATTTTCGGCATGGGGATTCTGGTGTTCCTCAACCGTTACGTGTTTCTCGAACCGCGCCTGCCGCTGCGTTTGAGCAGCAACGCACGGCAGTTTCTCGGGTTTGCCGTACCGGGCATGTTGACCGCGATCTGCGGGCCGATCGTGTTCATGCCGGACAAACAGTTGAATTTACAGTGGGATAATCCGTATTTGCTGAGTTCGCTCGTAGCGATCGGGCTGGTGCTGTACACCCGCAATACCTTGCTCAGCATGCTCTTGAGCATGGCGTTTTTCTTTTTGCTGCGCTGGTGGTTGTAAGTTGTCGGGAAAAAACTGTTCTACGCTAGTTGGATGACTATTTTTGACAAGGCGAGGTGCACATGACGACCGAGCAAAAACGTCCCGATGAAGACGAACAAGTAGACGATGAAGTAGACGAGCCCAGCGAAGAAGAAATCGAGCGAGAGAAACGCAAGGAACAGACGTGGAAGCACGACGATGGCAAGGAACTCACCGGGCCTGATATGAAGCTCTGAGAGCAATCTGCAAAAAGCCCCGCAACAGCGGGGCTTTTTGTTGTTCAGAGGTCTTCCAGAGACGGGAAGTCCGGATGTGACGCCCGATAGCCCAGAGTCTTGTCGATCCATGCATTGAGCTCGTTGACCATCACCGGTGGGTGCCCGGGATAGCCTTCGAGGGTGGTGCGCAGGATGCGTTCGATGTCCGGCACTGAACGCAGGTTTCGGGTCTTGATGTAGTGGCCGATAAAACAGTCGAGTTGAAAGCGTTCTGTCATGGACAGATAGATACACTCCAGGCCGTTGGCCTGTTTGATTGCAAAATCGTCGCGCAACTTAGTTCTCTGCAAGGCTTGTTAAAGTTGTAGGGGATTCCTGGTTTTGCTGACTCTTTGGTCAACTGGTATGCCAATTGGAAATGCGGCGCGCATGCTATCCGTAGTGCATGTAAATGTATGTATGACGGTTGAAATGTCAGACAGGCGGTTGGTTCGCTCAAACGACTGTTTTTTTCGGGCTGTCTCAACAATGAAACACTCACTGTAAAGATCGAGTGTCACCTGTTATCACCTGCGGCAGCTCCTACAGGGTAAACGCGTGAGATCACGGATCTTTAAGCCACTTCGTCAATCAGTCCGGCACCCTGATTGCGTGAATTGCCGACGGCTTTGCCAACCTTGTGCCAGGCGAAGGCATCACTGGGTTCGCCTTCAAACAGCAGCATCTGTTCGGCGCGTTCAACAGGCGTGGCGCTGTCGAGCCACTCGGCAGCCATGTCAGCGCGAAAGACCACGGGTCTTCGATCATGGATATCGAGCAGGCCGCCGACGCTGTCGGCGGTGATGATCACAAAACCGTCGTCGTCCCGGCCATCGCTGCCGGGTGTTGGAAATTGTCCTATGGCGGCACAGAAAACCGGCCCGCGATCGGCACGACGGATCAGCCACGGCTGTCGGGTTTTATCCGGGCCGTCGACCCATTCGAACCAGTTGTCGATGGGCACGATCAGCCGATGACGCCAGATCGCCCGGAAGAACGGCCCATGGGCGACTTTCTCCACGCGGGCGTTGATCGGCGCCGCGCGGTCCTTGGCCCAGTGCGGGCGCCAGCCCCAGCAAAGGTTGTCGGCATACAGACGTTGATCATGTTGATGGAGCACCGCGAGTGACGTGGTCGGCGCCGCGTTGTAGCGCTCCAGCGCAGCGTCGCCGACGTGATTGATCAGCGCATCGGGAATGCTCAGCACCGCGACAAAGTCGTGAATGCCGCGGTATTGCGAGAGTCTTCCGCACATGCGCCGAATCTCTGGGTGGACGCTTTCAGCATAGTTGGCTCTGGCCAATCAATCCTGCGCCTCCTGACCGGTGAACGTGTCGCGCCAGATCAGCCAGCGGCGTTCCAGCACTGCGAGCAAACCGTCGCTGAGTTTGCCGAGCACGGCGAGCACGATAATCGCCGCCAGCACGATGTCTGGTCGCGAGGTTTCGCGGCCGTCGCTGAGCAGATAACCGAGGCCCTTGGTCGCGGCGATCAGCTCGGCGGCCACCAGAAACATCCACGCCAGACTCATGCCGCTGCGCAGTCCGGTGAACAGGCCGGGCAGGGCGGCGGGCAGCAGAATCCGCCGCACCAGTTGCCAGCGGCTGAAGCCATAGATACGTCCGACCTCGACCAGTTTGCGATCGATGTTGCGAATCGCCGCGACCACGTTGACGTACACCGGAAAAAACGCGCCGATGGCGATCAGCACGATCTTCGAGGTTTCATCGATGCCCAGCCACAGCAGCAACAGCGGCACCCAGGCCAGACTCGGAATCGAACGCAGCGCGGCGAATGTCGGTTCCAGATAAGCCTCGGCCTCACGGCTCAGGCCGACCCAAGCGGCGAACACCAGCGCCAGGCTGGCGCCAATTGCAAAACCGAGCAACACCCGCAACAGGCTGGCGCTGATGTGTTTCCACAGTGCGCCTTCGGCGAGGTCGGTGAGGGTCAGGGCGATCTCGCTGGGCGCCGGCATTTGATAGGACGGCAGCCAGCCGAGACGCACGATGAACTCCAGGGCGACCACGATCAGCAGTGGCAGGACCAGGCCTTTCAGGCGCCGGCGCCATGTCGGGTTGAGAGATGAAGGACGCGGCCTCGACAAGCTGCGAGGCGGCGCGGGCAGTTCGTTACTGCGAGTGCTCATACGTGGGCTCCGCTCACAGCGAATCCGCGTCGGGCGCGGATGGGCTGTGAGTCTGGTCGATTACTGGCGGGCGACGGCTTGCTGCACACCATTGTCGAGCAACTGATCGATGACTTGATCGACATTCACTCCACGCCGCACCAGTTCCTCGGAGACCAGAATCGGTGCTGCGGCTTTCGACGCTTGCACGTCGTTGGCGGTCAGTTGCGGACTGCTCAGGTCGGTGCGCGACAACTGCAGTTTGGCCACGTCCAGCGGCAGACCGGATTCCTTGGCAAGCAGGGCAGCGAACTCGTCGGGATTTTTCAGCGCCCATTCGCGCGCCTGCTCGTAGGCTTTGATCACGGTATCGATGGTTTGCGGATGTTCCTTGGCGTACTGCTCGGTGACGCTGACCACGCCGTAGCTGTTGAACGCCGGGTTGCGATACAGCAGACGTGAACCGGCCTGCACTTGGCTGGCGGCCATGTGCGGATCGAGTCCGGCCCAGGCGTCGACATCGCCTTTTTCCAGTGCGGTGCGACCGTCCGGATGTTGCAGGTGCACCAGTTCCACGTCGTCTTTCTTCAGCCCGGCCTGTTGCAGGCTGCGCAGGGTGAACAGGTACGGATCGGTGCCTTTGGTGGCGGCGATTTTCTTGCCCTTAAGGTCGGCGACGCTCTGGTACGGCGAATCCTTGCGCACTACCAGCGCGGTCCATTCGGCACGGCTGTAAACGTATACCGATTTGATCGGGCTGCCGTTGGCCCGGCTCAGCACGGCAGCAAGGCTGGCGCTGGAGGCGAAATCGACGCCACCGCTGTTCAGATATTCCAGCGAACGGTTACTGCCCTGGCTCAGCACCCAACTGACTTTGGTCTGTGGCAGGGCCTTTTCGAGAAAGCCGAAATGTTTGAGCACCAGACTCACGGGTGAGTAGTAGGCGTAATCCAGATGGACTTCCGCAGGCGGCGCTTCGGCGGCTTCGGCCAGCGGTTGCAGGCTCAATGCCATGGCGCTGGCGACCAGCAGCGTTTTGAGGCGGATAAACGGTAAGAACGATGTCATGGGGCGCTCCGGCAAAGGCACTGGTTGTTATGTCCAAAAATATATTTTTATCGGCTGCGTCCTGCATGAATGGAATATTGCAGGCTCTGTGCCATGTGCGTTTCGACCCATGTTTACGGGGTTTTCGCTGGTTGTAGCGCCTTTCAACTGTTGCGTGGGAAACATTGTGGCAAGGCACTGTTGCGCAGCGGACAGTGAGCATTCCGGGCGCTGAGCTTATGCATTAATCGAATTTAAAATCGGTTTATCAACAGCGTTATGGTCTATGCAAAATCCCGTCGCAGGACCTCCCATGAAGCTCTCTCGTTTGCTCCGCAGCACACTGATGACCGCGTTATTCACCGCACCGCTTGCCCACGCCGCCGAGCCGTTGGTCCTGCACGTCGGTGACCAGAACTACTACAACATCCGCGCTTCGGTCGAAGCCTCCGGCGTGTTGAAAGACGCGCCTTACAGCGTCGACTGGAAGCATTTCCAGGCCGCCGCGCCACTGGCCGAGGCGTTGCAGACCGGCTCGCTGGATCTGGGCTTTCTTGGCGATTCGGGTTTTCTGTTTCTCGCCGCCAAACAGGCGCCGGTGAAACTGATCGGTGTGTCGCGGCAGAACCCGGACACTATCGCCTTGCTGGTGCCGAAAGATTCGCCGGTGAAAACCATCGCGGATCTGAAGGGCAAGAAAGTCGCCTACTGGCCCGGCGCCTGGAGCCAGCAGCTGACCTTGCGCGCCCTGGAGCAGGGCGGTCTGCCGGAGAATTACGTCGACTTCGTCAAACTGATGCCGATTGATGCGGCGGCGGCATTGCCACAGGGCAGCATCGACGCGTTCCCGGTGTGGGAACCGTACATCTCCCAGCAAATCGTGTTCTCCGGTGCGCGGCCGATTCTCACCGCGAAAAACCTGATGCCGGGACTCAGCGCGATTGCCGCGTCGGCGCCGTCGATCGACAGCAAGCGTGCCGCGATTGCCGATTTTCTCGGGCGTTTGAAACAGGCGCGGGCCTGGGTCGACAGCCACACCGACGAATACGCGGACCTGTGGGCGAAGAAAGCCAATCTCGATCAGCAGGTTTCACGGCACTGGTTGCGTCAGGCGCACATGACTGTCGGGCCGGTGGATCAGCAGGCGGCGGTCGACCTGCAAGGCACCGCGGACTTCCTGTTCAAGGTCAAGGCACTGCCGGCGCCGCTGGCCACCGCCGGGGTTATCGATACCTCGTTTCAACAGGCTCTGGCTGACTGAGCGAGCGCCGGAACCAAAGCCTGTGTACCCTATCCAAACCTGGCTCGCGAAGCCGGGCGCAGGGATGGATCAGGGCGAGGGAGTTTTGCCAGTCGACAACAGGGCCGCAACGGTCAGGCGCAAGGCAAAACATGAAATACGCGTTCAATCTTCTCTGTGCAGCGGCCATCGCGCTTGGGCTGGCCGGCTGCATTGCCGCGCCGATCGAAATGACCGCGCAAACCGAAACCCGGCTCAAGGCCCAGGCCCCGGTGCGCTTTCTGCTGACCTTCGATGATGGCCCCAGCGCCTCGAGTTTCTGGAACCCTTCGGCGACCGTGATCGATAGCCTCAAGGTCAACCCGGTGCAACCGGACATCAAAGCGGTGTTCTTCGTCCAGACCCGCGCGCCTCGCGCCGGTAACAGTGACATTGGTCGCGGCATCATGCGGCGCGAGCACGCCGAAGGGCACATCCTCGGATTCCATACCGCCACCCATTGGCACACCAATCATCGCTCGCTCGATCCGCAAGAACTGGAGCAGTCGTTGAGCAACGGCACGGCGGATATCGCCGCGATCACCGGAGCAGCACCGATCCTGCTGCGCCCGCCATTCTGGAATTACGACAAGCGCACCTTCGCCGCGTATCAGCAGCATGGCTTGCACGTGTTGTTGACCGATTTGAGCGCCAATGACGGCAAGATCTGGGGCTTCAACGCCAGTCCCCGACGTCGGGCGAATATGCTGCGCCAGCTATCGGAAGTCCGCGAGCGCATTGCCCTCGGCGAATTTCCCACCGTGGACGGGGTGATTCCGGTGGTGGTGACCTTTCATGACCTCAACCGCTACACCGCGCGGCATACCCGCGAATACCTGCAGATCCTGCTCGATAGTGCCGCCGCCACTGGCGTGAAACTGGCGGACAAACCGTTCTACGATGATCACGCGGCGCTGTTGAAGGCGGCGCTGGCGCGTACGGTTGAGCAGAGTTCGCAGCCGGTGCAGTTGCCGGGGATGTGGAACTGGATCTGGGATCATGACGCCCACTAAGGCTGCGCGAAAAATGTGATCGGGTTGGCACTTCTCTGGGCGGCGGGTTGCTGAGGACTCATCTATGCTCAACGGGTCGATCGACTCATCGCCTGCGAGGCGTGCGCCCATGCTAGCCATTGCCGACATCTGCCGGATTGTCGAATCCGGCTTTCCATCGCTTGAATGCGAATGCACACAAGTGGAGCAGGGACTGTTGCGGATCAAGGTTTATGAGCCTGACTCCGGGCGAGTCGAGTTGTTGCTCAATGGCGTCTCACCGGAACATCTGGTGACAATCCGCGACATTTCCAACTTCATTGGCGAATTGCGCACGGAAATGAGTGCCGGGCGCCGGGCATTCGCCGGCTGATACCTTACAAGCGCCGTTGAAACGCCTGCACGATGCGTAACGTCGCGTCGCTGGTGGGCAGATTCTGCACCGCGTCCAGCGGATGCCAGATGCATTCGGTGATCTCGTTTTGCGGGCGCAACTGCTCAAGATCGAGCACCGACGCCTCGTAGACATGATGCTGGGTGCTGCCGCTGTGCAGTTCCATCAGATACAACATCTGCTCGGCATCCAGTGCTGTTTCTTCCTGCAGCTCGCGCGTCGCCGCCCCGGCTTTGGTTTCCCCAGGCTCGACCTTGCCGCCGGGCAATGTCCAGCGGCAGCGGGGTTTGCGCACCAGGAGAACGTGTCGATCCTGCTCGCAAATGACGGTTGCGCGTACTTTCATCTGTTACCTGTTTACTGCGTGTCACATAAATGAAATAAAACTGCAATATTCGAGCCGGGCCCGGATTCAAAGGTTCCCTCGGGGTTTTGAGTGTTTGGCCTGGCGGAAAGTGCCAGAGCCTTGGCGCATCGCGATGGCGACACCCGGTCGGCACAGCTGCGGCATCCGGGCGTAAGTTATAAAGGCAGAGCTGAATCCACCGTCGGCAAAAAGGAGGTACCCATGAGCATTCCGGTCTTGAACAAAATGCACATGAACGGCTACGACGTACTCAGCGTGAACAACGGCCCATGGCGTGTTTGTACTCAAGGCGATCGGCTTGCGTCGTTCGGTAGCAGAGAGGAAGCACTGGCCTATGCCGCTGCGTTGCCGGGTTACAGAAAACGCTCGGTGCGAGCGCGAAGTCACACTGCAAGTTGAAGCAAATGTAACGAAAGAGCCCCGGTGATTGCCGGGGCTTTTGTTGAGGTAAAGGGGGGGATCAGTGGACTTTGATCCGGCTGATGGAGCGCGTTTTCACTTCCTTGGCATACAGCTGCAAGCGTTCTTCATCACTTTGCAGCACCTCGCAGGACCTGAGTACCGCCTGGGCATCCGCTTCATTGCCGCTCTTGCGCAGCTGTTCGGCGATGCGTTTGAGGTCGACCGCCGACCATCTCAGATCCGATGCAACGGCTTGCAGGTCGCGCTGAAGTTCGTGTTCGTATTCATTGAGCCGCATGATCACCTCCGGAACATTCTCGGTAGAACAGAGTAGTCGCATTTTTCTTCGATGATGCGCAGCTCGTCTGCCACCGGGCTGCATGCATGTAAATATTTGTCCAATCTCCCTTGTGGGCGACGTGCCGCGCTGGATGTACACCCGGTTACACGTTACATTCGCGTTTTTCAAGATCAGGGAAACACCATGCGGATATGGATCGGGAGTTTGGCGTTGGCATTGCTGGCGGGTTGCTCATTGCCAGCATCGCTGGTGCCGGGCGAGCCAAATCTCAGCAAAACCACTACCAAAGCGCCTAAAGACTATGCCGCGTGCTTGTTGCCGTTGTGGCAGCAGGACATTCCTAAGACCACGCAGACGTCCATTTCCAACGGCTACCGGATCAAGGCGCCGAGCCTCGTCACCGCCGACGAGATTCTCGACATCATCAAATACAAGGACGGTAGTCGCGTTTCCCTGTATCAGGGACCGCCATGGGCCAAGTCCGGGTCGTTGCGCAAATCGGTGCGTGACTGCCTGTAAAGCCCAGCCTCCGCTGCAAAAGCCAGCCCCACAAAAAGCAGAAACCGGATCAATGGTTTCTGCTTTTTTTTGCTTTGCGAAATGCGCTGTGACAGATCGGCACGAGGCGTATCCCAGTGTGCGCTAGGCTTCTGAGTGCCGCCCGGTAACCGGAGGGGCATGCCTTTCAAGGAGCCACGGATCATGGATGATCTGGTCAAAGAAGTTATTCCGTTGTTGCAGTATCTGATTCCCGGATTTGTTTCTACCTGGATTTTTTACACGCTCACTTCGTTCAAGCGGCCTGACACCTTTGGGCAGATTGTGCAGGCGTTGATCTTTACGTTTGTGATTCATGGGGTGGTGTTGGGGATCGGCGCTATTGGTCTATGGGTAGGCTCGAAAGGCTTTTCTGTAGGAAAGTGGGATGGCAAATCCCAGGCCGTGTGGGCGTTCATGGTCTCAATGGCGCTCGGCTTGTTGTCGTGTGCTCTGGCGTCGAATGACAAATTGCACAAATGGTTACGAAGTAAAAATGTAACGAATAAAAACTCATATCCCAGCGAGTGGTACAGCACCTTTGCCCGCCACAATCGCCTGGTAACGCTGCATTTGACGGATGAAAGGCGATTGTTCGGCTGGCCCGTCGAGTGGCCTTCCGGCCCGCTGGAGGGGCAGTTCATCATGCTGAATCCAGGCTGGCTGGGGGAGGATGGCGTGGCGTTGCCTTTTGGCGCCGAACTATTGGTGATAGATTCCTCGAAAGTCCAGTGGGTCGAATTCAGTTCTGTCGAAGAGGTTTCATCATGAGCGCAAAAGAGCCTACTCCCATGCCGCCCAGCGTCAGGCGCCTGTTTTATGGCCCGGATGGCAAGCTGCTGGCCAAGCCCCTCGTCAAGGGGCCGAGTGCGCCGCCACCGCTAAAGCGCCAGTACCGGGATTGACTGAACGCCGCTCATCGAGCGGCGTTTCGTTATGTTTTGCATTTGTGGGGGCTGCGGTCAGAGCGTATCCACCAACCAATCCCTGAACGCTTTCAGTGACGGCAACGCCTCATTACGCGGCGGATACACCAGGTAATAGCTGCGCCGGCTGGTGATCGGCTCCCCCAGTTGCAGCAGCTCGCCGTTAAGCAATTCATCCTCCACCAGAATCCGTGGCACCAGCCCCACGCCAATATTCGCCCGGACCGCCTGAATCAGGTGCGAAGTCATTTCAAAGCTCGGCCCGATGCGCATGCTGCGGTGGGGCAAACCATGATGCGTGAACCATTCCGCCCAGGCCTGGGCATTGCTGCTGACATTGAGCAGTAACTGCCCGGCGATGTGCTGTTCCGCATCATCGCGTTCGGCCAACGACAACTGCGCACTGGCAATCACCACCAGTTCTTCAGTGTGCAGGGGCAGGGCGCTCAGCCCGGGCCAATCCCCCGCACCGACGCAGATCGCCGCATCGATCTCGCTGGTGTCGAAGTCGATCGCTTCGATGCGTGAATGCAAGTGCACGGTCATGCCGGGGTGTGCGGTGTAGAAGTCCTTGAGTCGCGGCAGCAGCCATTTCGAGCCGAAGGTCGGCAGCGTCGCCAGCCGTAAGCTGTGGATGCCGGAACCGAACGCCATGGCCTGCAACGTCGCGCTGCGGATCTGCCCGAGGGCTTCGGCCAGTTCGCGCTGATACATGCGCCCGACATCGGTCAGCACCACTTGCCGGCCCTCGCGACTGAACAGGCGCATGCCGAGCATCTTTTCCAGAATCTGCACCTGACGGCTGACCGCGCTTTGCGTCAGCGACAGTTCATGGGCGGCGCGGGTGTAACTTTCATGGCGTGCGGCGGCCTCGAAGGCCAGCAACAGCGACATGGAAGGGGTGAGGGTTCGCGGATTCATTCGTTTTAGTCATGGATTGCGGGTCGATTTTACGTTTGTCCCGACGGCGCCAAGCAATGAACATAAGCGCCATGAGATGGCGGGAGCGTGACGCAATCATTCATTGCGCACAACTGTTCACCGCCACACGGCCCGATTTTGACCGAGATTTCCTCACCGATGATTGCCCAGCTGTCACCCGCCGCTGCATTGACTACTGATTACCAACTGTTCCTCAGCGCCCTGAAAGCCAGTGGTTTTCGTGGCGAGATCAGTGCCGATTACGCCAGTCGCGTGGTGCTCGCCACCGACAACTCGATCTACCAGCGCCTGCCGCAAGCGGCGGTGTTTCCGATGGATGCGGAGGATGTGGCGCGGGTCGCACGGCTGATCGCCGAGCCGGCTTATCAGCAAGTGGTGATCACTCCGCGTGGCGGTGGCACCGGCACCAACGGCCAGTCGCTGACCGATGGCATCGTCGTCGACCTGTCGCGGCACATGAACCGTATTCTGGAAATCAACGTCGAGCAGCGCTGGGTGCGGGTGCAGGCCGGGGTGGTCAAGGATCAGCTCAACGCCGCGCTGAAATCAGCCGGGCTGTTTTTCGCCCCGGAGCTGTCGACCTCCAACCGCGCCACCGTCGGCGGCATGATCAACACCGACGCCAGCGGCCAGGGCAGTTGCACCTACGGCAAGACCCGCGACCATGTGCTGGAACTCGACATGGTCCTGCGCGGCGGTGAACGCCTGCACGGCGCAGCGCTTGCGGAAGACGAACTGACAGCGCTGTGCGCCCGTGAAGATCGGGTGGGTGAAGTTTATCGCTGTGCGCGGCAGATCATTGATGAGCAGGGCGAGTTGATCAAACAACGGTTCCCTGACCTCAACCGCTGCCTGACCGGCTACGACCTGGCGCATCTGCGCGAGGCCGACAACCGCTTCAACCTCAACAGCGTGCTGTGCGGCGCCGAAGGCTCGCTGGGGTTTGTGGTGGAGGCGAAGCTCAACGTACTGCCGATCCCCAAACACACGATGCTGGTGAACATTCGCTACGCCGGGTTCATGGATGCGTTGCGCGATGCCCGGGCGCTGATGGCGCTCAAGCCGCTGTCGATTGAAACCGTGGATTCCAAGGTGTTGTTGCTGGCGATGCAGGACATCGTCTGGCACGGCGTCGCCGAATACTTCCCGGAAAGCGCCGAGCGCCCGACACTGGGGATCAACCTGGTGGAGTTCTGCGGTGACGATCCCGAGGATTTGCAGCGCCGGGTCGAAGCCTTCCTCGAACACTTGAGCAGCGACACCACCGTCGAACGCCTCGGCCATACCCTGGCGGTCGGCCAAGCGGCAGTGAACAAGGTTTATGGCATGCGCAAACGCGCGGTCGGCCTTCTCGGTAACGTTGCCGGCGAAGCGCGGCCGCAGCCGTTTGTCGAAGACACCGCAGTGCCGCCGCAGCACCTGGCCGAGTACATCGCCGAACTGCGCGAACTGCTCGACAGCCACGGTTTGCAGTACGGCATGTTCGGCCACGTTGATGCCGGGGTGCTGCACGTACGTCCGATTCTCGACATGAAGGATCCGCAGCAAGCGGCGCTGGTGCGCCCGGTGTCCGACGGCGTCGCGGCGCTGACCCAGCGTTACGGCGGCCTGTTGTGGGGCGAGCACGGCAAAGGCCTGCGCTCGGAATACGCGCCGGCATTTTTCGGTGAGCTGTATCCGGCGTTGCAGGCACTGAAAGCTGCGTTTGACCCGTTCAATCAGTTCAACCCGGGCAAGATCGCCACCCCGGCCAATACCGGTGCGGCGTTGCTGAAAATCGACGAAGTGACCCTGCGCGGCGAACTCGACCGGCAAATCGACGAAAAGGTCTGGCAGAGCTACGGCGCAGCCATGCATTGCAACGGCAACGGCGCCTGCTACAACTTCGATCCCGACGACGCCATGTGCCCATCGTGGAAAGCCACCCGCGAGCGTGCGCAATCGCCCAAGGGTCGCGCATCGCTGATCCGCGAATGGCTGCGTTTGCAGGGTGAGGCGGGGGTTGATGTGCTGTCCGATGCGATCCGTCGTCCGGCATTTTTCCGCAACCTGTGGACACGCTGGCGCAACAGCCGCGCGCAGGATGCAGACTTTTCCCATGAGGTGTATGACGCCATGGCCGGTTGCCTGGCGTGCAAATCCTGCGCGGGACAGTGCCCGGTCAAGGTCAACGTGCCGGAATTCCGTTCGCGTTTCCTTGAGCTGTATCACAGCCGTTATCTGCGCCCGGCGCGGGATTATCTGATTGCTTCGCTGGAGTACAGCATTCCGTACATGGCGCGGATTCCGGCGCTGTACAACGGTTTGATGGGCGCAACCTTTGTGCGCAAACAGTTGGAGCGTCTTGGCGGCATGGTCGATGTGCCGTTGCTCAGTCGCTTTGATTTCCACGCTGCGCTGCGCCGCTGGAAGGTGCAGGCGGCGACGGTTTCCACGCTGTCGGCGCTGACCCCGGCCCAGCGCGAGCGCAGTGTGGTGCTGGTGCAAGACGCCTTCACTCGTTACTTCGAGGCGCCGCTGCTGGCGGATCTGCTGGAGTTGATTTCACGACTTGGCTATCAGGTGTATCTGGCACCGTTCAGTGCCAATGGCAAGCCGCTGCATGTGCAGGGTTTCCTGTCAGCGTTCAACCGCGCGGCGTTGCGCAATGCGCAGCAACTGCGCGAGCTGGCGGACGTTGGCGTGCCGCTGCTGGGGCTGGATCCGGCGATGACGCTGGTCTATCGCCAGGAATACCTGAAAGTGCCCGGCATGGACCACTGCCCGGAAGTCGCGCTGGTGCAGGAATGGCTGCTCAAGGTGATGCCGGAGCAGGCTACTGCCGATGCGGCCCGGTCATTCCGTCTGCTGGCACACTGCACCGAGAAAACCAACGCGCCGGCCGCCACTCGCCAGTGGGAACAAGTGTTCGAGCGAGCCGGATTGAAACTGGCGACGCAGGCCACCGGCTGCTGCGGCATGTCCGGCACCTACGGCCATGAAGCGCGCAACCGCGAAACCTCGGCGGTGATCTACGAGCAATCGTGGGCGCGGCAGGTTGAGGCGCCGGCGGAGCAGGGCGAAGCACTGGCCACCGGTTATTCCTGCCGCAGTCAGGTCAAGCGCCAGTCGGATCGGGCGCTGCGCCATCCGTTGCAGGTGCTGCTTGAGGTGGTGCGTCGCTGAGCGGTTCGTCGTCCGGGGCATTGTCCCAGATCAGCCGTGGGTCGAAACTCATCGCCGAGAGCATGGTGAACACCACCACCATGCCGAAAAACAGGATGCCCGGGCGTGGTTCGATATCGCCCAGCGCCTGGAACTTCACCAGCGCCGCGACCAGTGCGACCACCAGCACGTCGAGCATCGACCAGTAGCCGATCAGCTCGACGAAACGGTACAGCTTCGAACGCTCACGGCGCGCCCAGTCGCTGCCCCGTTGCACGCTGATCAGCAGCAGCGACAGGGCGACGAATTTGATCCCCGGCACCGCGATGCTGGCGATGAAAATGATCAGTGCGATGTCCCACGCGCCGCCCTCCCAGAACTCCAGCACGCCGCTCATGATCGTGCTGTCGGCGCCGTTGCCGAGCATCACCGTGTTCATCACCGGCAGCAGATTGGCCGGCACGTAAAACGCCAGCGCGGCGAACAGATAGGCCCAGGTGCGCGTCAGGGAGTTGGTCTTGCGCCGATGCAGCGGCGCATCGCAGCGCGGGCACTCGTGCGGCTCGTCGGTCATGTCACAGGCCAGCCCACAGCTGTGGCACAGGCACAGATTCAGTTCGCTGGCGGTCGCGGGTCGCTTCATAGAATGTCCCACAGATCACGAATGTCGCGGCCGGCAATGCGGATCATCATCAGGCTCAGCACCGCCAAAGCGAACAGACCGATGCCCGGCAGCACATCGAGCAGCCCGGCCAGTTTGAACACCGCCACCATCGCCCCCAGCAGACACACCTCGAGCATGCTCCACGGACGCAGGGTTTCCAGCCAGCGCATGCACAGCTTGAAGCCCGGTGCCCGGCGCGATGACAAGGCGAAACTCAGCACCCAGATCAACAGCACCAGTTGAAACGCCGGGGCGATGATGATCGAAATCGCCGCGACCATCGCCATGAAGGTGATCGGCCCCTGACTCAGCGCCAGTACCGAATCCCACAGCGTCGCGCTGTTCTTCAGGCCCTTCATGCTGATGCTCATCACCGGATAGAAATTGGCGAACAGCCACAGCATCGCCGCAGTGAAACTCAGGGCCAGCCGCTGCTCGACGGTCAAGCCGTTGTAGCGCTGCAGCACGCCGCCGCACCGCACGCAGAGGGTTTTCTGGTGTTTGCCGAGCACGACCTTTTCGTACACGCAGTCGCAATGCTCGCAGATGATCAGGTGTTCGGTTGAGGTCATGGGCAACGCTCGACAGCAGGCGCAAAGCGCAGGGGGGCGCCTGATCACTATAGAAGCCTGACGTGATTGGGCAAATGGCGTTTGGCTTGGGAATCGACTTTTAATGTTATAGAGTAACGCCAATTTTTGGTGGGACGTGTAGTTATGCGCCCCCGATTCATTGACTCGATGGCGAAATGTCCATGACGATTGTGTGTACCCGTTCCAACCCGCCGCCGACCGGCCGTTTGCTGTCCATTGATGCGTTACGCGGTCTGGTGATCCTGTTCATGCTGCTGGATCACGTGCGCGAGACGTTCCTGTTGCATCGTCAGGTGTCCGACCCGATGGACATCGCCAACACCGAGCCGGCGTTGTTTTTCAGTCGCACGTTGGCGCATCTGTGTGCACCGGTGTTCGTGTTGCTGACCGGACTGTCCGCGTGGCTGTTTGGCGAGAAGTACGCGGGCAAGGCCGATGTCAGTGCCTTCCTGTTCAAGCGTGGGCTGTTTCTGGTGGTGCTGGAATTCACCTTGGTGAACTTCGCCTGGACGTTTCAGTTGCCGCCGAGTGTGATCTCTCTGCAGGTGATCTGGGCGATTGGCTTGAGCATGATCGCGTTGTCGCTGCTGGTCTGGTTGCCGCGCTGGCTGTTGCTGACGCTGAGTCTGGCGATTATTGCCGGGCATAACCTGCTGGACGGGCTGCATTTCGCGCTGGAGTCGGCACTGCATGTGCCATGGGCGATCCTGCATGATCGGGGCTGGATCGAGGTCGGTGACAGTCTGCGCTTGCGCACTTCGTATCCGCTGTTGCCGTGGATCGGCGTGATCGGTCTGGGTTATGCGCTGGGCCCGTGGTTCGCCCGCGCGGCTGATTCCAGGGGCCGTCAGCAAGGCCTGTTGCTGGGCGGTGTCGCCGGTCTGCTGGGCTTTGTGGGGCTGCGGGTGATCAACGCTTATGGCGAAAAGCCTTGGGCCGTCGAAGACACGACCGTGCAAACGCTGATGGCGTTTTTCAACATCACCAAGTACCCGCCATCGCTGCTGTTCATCACCCTGACGGTGAGCGTCGGATTGCTGTTGTTGCTGCTGTTCGAACGGCTGCAAACGCGTCGCTGGATTCGCTGGCTGACGGTTTTCGGTTCCGCACCGATGTTCTTCTATCTGCTGCATCTGTACGTGCTGAAGGTGCTGTACCTGATGGCGCTGGCGCTGTTCGGACTGAATCAGGGCAGCCATTTCGGATTCGACTCGGTACCGGCAATCTGGCTGGTGTCACTGCTGTTGGCGCTGGCACTGTACCCGGCGGTACGCTGGTTTTCCGCGCTGAAATCGCGGCGCCGCGATATTGCCTGGCTGAAATATCTGTAAGCCCTAGTGACCACTGCGCTCGCGCGCGAAGTCGATAAAAGCCTTGAGCGGCGCCGGTACGTGGCGCCTGCTCGGGTAGTACAGATGCAGGCCCGGATAGTAGGGGCACCAGTCGGCCAACAGCTGAATCAGACGCCCCGATGCCAGGTGTTCGCTGACCATGTCATCGAACACATACGCCAATCCCAGGCCTTGCAGTGCAGGGCCGACCATCAAGCTGACGTCGCCCAGGGTCAGCGGGCCGTTGA
This sequence comes from Pseudomonas sp. PS01299, assembly GCF_029960145.1. NCBI lineage: Bacteria > Pseudomonadati > Pseudomonadota > Gammaproteobacteria > Pseudomonadales > Pseudomonadaceae > Pseudomonas > Pseudomonas sp. PS01299. The sequence continues at coordinate 20,335 of NZ_JASCPO010000068.1, forward strand.
CCTCGATTTCCTGGGCAATGCCATCGCGTTCGAATTCCCAGCGATACAGGGCGCCACTGGGGTAGCGGTGGCGCAGGCACGGCAAGTCGTGCAGATCTTCGGGTTTTTGCGGCGCAGGATAGCGTTCAAGGAATGCCGGCGAAGCCACCACCACCGAACGCATCGCCGAGCCAATCGGCAGCGAGACCATGTCGGCCTCCAGTCGATCGCCAAAGCGCACGCCCGCATCAAATCCGCCAGCGACGATATCGAGCAATGCTTCGCTTTCGACCACCTCCATGCGAATGTCCGGATACGTCTGCAAGAACTCGCTGGCAATCGGCAGCAATACCAGTTCGCACGCCTGGCGTCCGCAGGTGATACGCAGGTTGCCGGTGGGTTTGTCGCGAAAATGGTTGAGGTCTTCCAGTGCATCGTCAATGTCGCGGAACGCCGGTTTCAGGCGCGCGTAAAAGCGCTCACCGGCCTCGGTCAACGCCACGCTGCGGGTGGTGCGATTGAACAGACGCACACCGAGGCGATTCTCCAAAGCCTTTACCGAATGGCTCAGGGCTGACGGGGTGAGCCCGAGTTCGACGGCGGCCTTGCTGAAATTCAAGTGCTGCGCCGTACAGAGAAATACGCAAAGGTCTGCCGCTGAGGGTGATTTCATCTGTGAATGCCTTTCACAAAGTCATGCAAAATTGCTGGCATTATCGCATCAATCTAACGGCCTTAAAGTCGCAGCCTGGCAATTTCTTTAAAGGATGAATGCATGACAACGGTCTCTCATCAACCAGGCGCGCGTAACAAGCTGCTGATCCTCGCGGCCGTGTGCCTGTCGGCATTGGTACTGCCCTTGAGTTTTACCGGTGGCGCGGTGGCGACGCCCGCCATTGGCCGTGATCTGGGCGGAAGTCCCGTGGCCCTGACCTGGATCACCAATGCGTTCATGTTGTCATTCGGCAGTTTGCTGATGGCGGCGGGCGCGTTGGCTGACGTCTATGGGCGTAAACGCCTGTTCAGCTTCGGCATGTTGCTGTTCACCGCAGCATCGGTCGCGCAAAGCCTGGCACCGTCGGTGTACTGGCTGGACGGGCTGCGTGCGGTGCAGGGCGTGGCCGGTGCTGCGGCGTTGGCCAGCGGCTCAGCGTCGCTGGCGCAGGAATTCGAAGGCCATGCGCGAACCCGTGCATACAGCGTACTCGGTACCACATTCGGCATTGGTCTGGCTTTCGGGCCGCTGCTGGCCGGCGCATTGATCGAGGCGTTCAACTGGCGGGCGATTTTTGTTTTCACCGCGCTGATCGGCGTAATCGCCATGGTCTTCGGCCTGCCCCGCATGCGCGAAAGCCGCAATCCGGATGCCACGGGACTGGATTGGCCGGGCACGATCACCTTCAGCACGATGCTGGCGCTGTTCACCTTCGGCGTGATTCAGGCCCCGGAAAGCGGTTGGGGCAGCCCGCTGGTGGTCGGTCTGCTGAGTGCTTCGGCATTGTTGCTGGGGTTGTTCGTGATGATCGAAAAGCGCGTCAAACATCCGATGCTCGATCTGACCCTGTTGCGTTTTCCGCGCTTCATCGGCGTGCAGATGCTGCCGATCGGCACGTGTTTTTGCTACATCGTGCTGGTGGTGATCTTGCCATTGCGCTTTATCGGCGTGGAAGGCTTGAGCGAAATCGATGCCGGCCTGCTGTTGCTGGCGCTGTCGGCGCCCATGCTGGTGGTACCGATGCTGGCGGCGTCGCTGACCCGGTTTGTCTCGGCGGGAATCCTGTCGGGGATCGGTTTTCTGATCGCTGCGGTGGGCTTGCACGGGTTGAGCCTGTACAACGTCGGCGAGCCAAAATCCGCCTTGGTCATTGCGATGCTGTTGATCGGGATTGGCACCGGTTTGCCGTGGGGGTTGATGGATGGTCTGTCGGTCAGCGTTGTACCGAAGGAGCGCGCGGGGATGGCGGCGGGGATCTTCAATACCGTGCGCGTGGCGGGTGAGGGCATTGCGCTGGCAAGTGTCGCGGCGATTCTGGCTTCGCTGCTGCACACCGATCTGTCGAGCGCGGTGGCTGACAGCGTCGACACGGCGTTGATTGCCGAGACCGCGCACCGGGTTACCACGGGCGACATGGCGCATGCGCTCAACATGGTTCCGGGGCTGGCCAGCGAGCGTCTGGTGCAAGGTTATGCCTCGGCGTTTCAGTACCTGCTGCACATCCTGACCGTGATCACGCTGGCTTCGGCGGCAGTGGTGCTTGGGCTGTTGAGCAAGGGGCCGGCGGTTGCGCAGCCGCAAAAAACAGCGCCCGACTTGCTATAGCGGTGTGTGCGGAATTTTCGAGTGTGGGAGCGGGCTTGCTCGCGAAGGCGTCAGGTCAGTCACGATCAATGCTGAACATGCCGGCCCCTTCGTGAGCAAGCCCACTCCCACCAGTGCGTGTTGGAGTCCTGATTATTTACGATCCAGCCACACGGTCTGCGCGTTGCAGAACTCGCGCACGCCGAAGTGCGACAACTCGCGACCGAAACCGCTTTTCTTCACGCCGCCGAAGGTCACGCGCGGGTCGCTGGCGGAGTAGCCGTTGATGAACACGCCACCGGTATCCAGTTCGCTGGTCAGTTGCTGGGCCAGTTGCACGTTGGCGGTGTAGATCGTCGCGGTCAGGCCGAAGTCGCTGTCGTTGGCCAGGGCGATGGCGTGGGCGCAATCGCGGGCAGTGATGATCGATGCCACCGGGCCGAACAGTTCCTGTTTGAACGAGGTCATGCGGTCGGTGACATCGGCCAGCACGGTTGGCTCGTAGTAGTTGCCCGGGCCTTGCGCCTTGCCGCCGCCGAGCAACAGGGTGGCGCCTTCTTCGAGGGTGTCGCGCACTTGCTGGTCGAGTTCGTCACGCAGGTCGAAACGTGCCATCGGGCCGATGTAGGTGTCGGCGGACAGCGGATCGCCGACTTTCAATTTGCGCGTGGCCTCAACGAATTTACGGGTGAATTCCTCGACCACGCCTTCTTCGATGATCAGGCGCTTGGCCGCGGCGCAGACCTGGCCGGAGTTCTGGTAGCGACCGATGACGGCAGCCTGCACGGCCTCATCAAGGTCCGCATCATTGAGCACGATGAACGGGTCGGAACCACCCAGTTCCAGCACGCACTTCTTCAGCGCGGCACCGGCCTGAGCACCGATGGCCATGCCGGCGCGCACGCTGCCGGTCAGGGTGACAGCGGCGATGCGCGGGTCGGCGATGGCGGTGGAAACGCCTTCCGGGGTGACGTTGATCACTTCAAATACGCCATCGGCGAAACCGGCGCGCTTGAACGCGTCGCGCAGCAGGTAGGCGCTGCCCATTACGTTCGGCGCGTGCTTGAGCACGTAGGTGTTGCCGGCGATCAGCGCCGGAACGGCACCGCGCAGCACCTGCCAGATCGGGAAGTTCCACGGCATCACCGCGAGGATCGGGCCGAGTGGTCGGTACTCGATGCGCGCCTTGCCGCCTTCAACCTGAGTCGGTTCGGCGTCGAGCATGGCCGGACCGTTTTCGGCGTACCACTCACAGAGCTTGGCGCATTTTTCAATTTCGCCACGGGCTTGGGCGATCGGCTTGCCCATTTCCAGGGTGATCATGGTCGCCATGGCTTCGGCGCTGTCACGCAGGGCGCCGGCGAGGGCGGTCAGGGCGCGGGAACGATCCTGCAGCGGCTTGCGTTTCCATTTCGAGAAACCGAACGCGGCGCGGGTCAGCGCAGCGTCGAGGGCTTCGGCGGATTCAAAGGCGTAGTGACCGATCTGCTCGCCGGTAGCAGGGTTGATCGAGATGGCGTGGGTCTGGCTGGAAATCTGGTTCATGGCTGGCTCCTGCGAGTTCAGTGGATGGGCCTAGAGTAGGGTGGCGTTTGTTTTCTGGAAACTGAATAATAAAGATCGTTTCTTTCACGATTGGAGAATGACTGTGGATCTGGTGCAACTGGAAATCTTCAAAGCCGTTGCCGAGCACGGCAGCATCAGCGCCGCCGCGGCGCAGATTCATCGCGTGCCATCGAACCTGACCACGCGGATCAAGCAGTTGGAGCAGGACTTGGGCGTCGACCTGTTCATTCGCGAGAAAAGTCGTCTGCGTCTGTCACCGGCTGGCTGGAGTTTTCTCGAGTACGCCCGGCGCATTCTCGATCTGGTGCAGGAAGCGCGGGCCACGGTCGCCGGTGAAGAACCGCAGGGCGCATTTCCCCTCGGTTCGCTGGAAAGTACCGCCGCCGTGCGCATCCCCGAACTGCTCGCGGCGTACAACCAGTTGCATCCCAAGGTCGATCTGGATCTGTCGACCGGCCCGTCCGGGACAATGATCGACGGCGTACTCTCAGGACGATTGGCGGCGGCCTTCGTCGATGGCCCGGTGCTGCACCCGGCGCTGGAAGGTGTGCCGGCGTTCGAGGAAGAGATGGTCATCATCGCGCCGCTCAATCACCCCCCGGTGCGGCGCGCGGCGGATGTGAACGGCGAGAACATCTACGCGTTCCGCTCCAACTGCTCCTATCGTCATCACTTCGAAAAATGGTTCAGCACCGACGCTGCCGTGCCGGGCAAGATTTTCGAGATGGAGTCCTACCACGGCATGCTCGCCTGCGTCAGTGCCGGCGCCGGGCTGGCGCTGATGCCGCGCAAAATGCTGCAAAGCATGCCTGGCAGCGCGACGGTCAGCGTGTGGCCGCTGGCGGCGGACTTTCGCTATCTGACCACCTGGCTGGTGTGGCGCCGGGGCACGGTGTCGCGCAGCTTGAGCATGTTCGTGCGTTTGCTGGAGGAGCGCGGTGTGGTGCGTGCGGAAGAGTAATTGACACGTTGTGTCATGGCTGTATCTTGATCGGCGTTTCGCAATATAAAAAACTACACAGCGTAGCCATGAGGAACAAGCAAATGAGTGCAGCCCTGAGCGGTAAAGAAGCGGTCGGTGAGCGGTTTGTGCTGGAAACGATGCGTCATGCGCAGGGCCTGACCTGGAACGCCGTTGATGCCATCGCCAGGGTGATCAAGCCCGGCATGCGTGAGTCCGAAGCCCAGGAGCAGGGCAAGCAGATCCTTGCCGAACTGGGCATGGACCGCATCTGGCATCCGCTGCTGATTCGCTTCGGCGCCAATACGCTGAAGGCGTTCAAGGAGCGTTCCGAAGGCGATCCGGTGCTCGGTGACAACGATATTTTCTTCATTGACATGGGCGTGGTCTGGCAGGGGCACGAAGGCGATGCCGGCGCAACCTTCACCACCGGCTCCGATCCGGAAATGATCGCCTGCGCGGCGGCGTCCAAGGAGTTGTTCAAGCGTGTCGAGGCACTGTGGCGCCAAGGCGTGAACGGTGTCGAACTTTATCGCTATGCCAGCGATCAGGCTGAAGCCATGGGCTGGAAACTCAATCTCGATATCAAGGGCCACCGCGTCAGCGATTTCCCTCACGCGATCCATCGCGGCGGCAATCTCGGCGATTTCGACCAGACGCCAAATGCCGGGGTGTGGATTCTGGAAATCCAGATCGCTCACCCGCAGCGACCGTTCGGCGCGTTTTATGAAGATCTGTTGATCTGATTGTCACGGCGTACCGTTTCTGCCGTACAGGCGAAAGCCTTCGCGTTGGCTCAGACGCTGGTAATACGCGCTGACGGCGGGATAGTCCGGATGCGCGAGCGGCGTTTCGAACCAGCGGTTGACTGACAGCCCGATGGGGATATCGGCGAGGGAAAACCGGTCGCCACTGACGTAGGCGCCAGTCTTCTGCAACTGTTGATCGAGGATGCCCATGGTCTGCGACCACTGCTCGATGCCGTTGAGCAACGCGGCGCTGTCCTGATGATCTGGTGACTGACGCGCCAGCGACATGAACGCATACGACCACGACCGGTTCAACTCCGAGGCCTGCCAGTCGATCCACTGATCGACCCGCGCACGAACTCGCGGCTCGGCGGGGTAGAGGTCTGCGCCGCCATAGTTGCCCGCCAGATAACGAATGATCGTATTGGATTCCCACAGGGTGAAATCGCCGTCCTGAACCACCGGCACCATGGCGCAGGGGTTGAGGGCGAGAAACTCCGGGGTGTCGGTGGGTTTGAAGCCCGAGCCCCAATCCTCACGCTCGAACGGGATCTGCAGTTCAGCGCAGGTCCACAGCACTTTGCGCACGTTGATCGATGACGCCTTGCCCAGAATTCGCAGCATGAGTTTTCCCTGTCTCGTGGGTGCCTGTCGGGGCATCAAGAAATACCACACCACAACGCAGAAGGCCCGCGCATGGCGGGCCTTCTTTTTACATCGAATCAATCTCAGTGACTGCCCACCAGTTTCCCGCCCATCATCCGCCGCCGATAGGCGCTGTCACGACTGGCCAGCCAGAAGTACAGCGGCGAGGTCACCAGCAGCCCCACCAGCCACGACAGGTCGGCGCCGTTGATGTGCGCCGACACCGGGCCGACGTACAGCGGGGTGTTCATGAACGGGATCTGCACCGCAATGCCGATCGCATAGGCCAGCAACGCCTGCGGGTTGTAACGTCCGTAGATGCCACCGTCGACCTGGAAGATCGACTGGATGTCGTACTGGCCCTTGTGAATGGCGTAGAAGTCGATCAGGTTGATCGCCGTCCACGGCACCAGCACCACCAGCAGCACCAGCACCATGTCGACGAAGTGGCCGATGAAGTCCTTCGACGCGCCGACGGCAGCGAAGCAGCAGGCCAGCAGCACGATGATCGAAATCACTGCACGGCTCTTGGCGGTCGGGATCCAGCGGTAGGCGAAGGTCTGCACCAGGGTGATCAGCGACAGCACCGCGCCGTACAGGTTGAGGGCGTTGTGACTGATCACGCTGAACAGGAACAGCACCAGCATCAGCGGGCCAATCGAGCCGGTGGCGAGCTTGACCGCATCCATGGTGTCCATGCCCACGGGGGTCGCGAGCACGGCGACGGCACCGAAGATGAACGCCAGACTCGAACCCAGCGCCGAACCCAGATACGTGGTCCAGAACGTCGACGAGACTTTCACGTCCGCAGGCAGGTAACGCGAATAATCGGACACGTACGGCGCAAACGCGATCTGCCACAGCGCAGCGAGCGACACGGTGGCGAGCCAGCCGGAGAGGTTGAAGCTGCCGCGGGTGAGGAAGTCATCGGTTTGAATGTGGGTGAAGATGTAACCGAAACCGACGACGATGCCGATCCCCAGTACCCAGGTGCCGATGCGGTTGAGCACGTGGATGAAGCGGTAGCCGATGATGCCGATGATCCCCGACCCGAACGCGCCGATGACGATGCCGACCGGCACCGGCACGCTGTCGACCACGCCGTGCAGCGACTTGCCGGCCAGCACGATGTTGGAGGCAAAGAAGCCGATGTACATGACCCCGGCAATCAGCACCACCAGCAGCGCGCCGAGCGAGCCGAACTGTGCGCGGCTCTGGATCATCTGTGGAATGCCCATCTGCGGGCCTTGCGCCGAGTGCAGCGCCATCAGCACGCCGCCGACCAGATGACCGACCAGAATCGCGACGATGCCCCAGACCAGATTCAAGTGGAACAACTGCACGCCCAGCGCGCCGGTGACGATGGGCAACGGCGCGATGTTGCCGCCGAACCACAGCGTGAACAGATCCCTGACCTTTCCGTGGCGATCTTCGGGGGGCACGTATCCTATCGTGTGTTTTTCAATGAGCGGGGCGGATGTTGTTGCAGAGGTGGACATGACGAACTCCAAGGCAAGGATGAGTACGTGGACGTACTTCGGTAAGCGCCGACACGGACGGCGCATTTCTTGTTGAAGCGATCATGTGCAAAGGCCCGGGATAGATAAATTAGTAAGTTTGTTGCTTCAGACCTTAAAAAATATATGCCGCGTGTAATGCGTTGCTCCGGTATGTTCAGGCTTCACTCTGTCCTGGATTTACACAGTTTTGTGGTGAGGGGATTTATCCCCGATGGGCTGCGAAGCGGCCCCTCTTTTGACTTTAGAAACAGGGGCCGCTTCGCGCCCCATCGGGGATAAATC
>NZ_JASCPO010000069.1:0-27993 GCF_029960145.1 Pseudomonas sp. PS01299
CTGGGCTGGCGCCATCGCGAGCAGGCTCACTCCTACAGGTTTTGCGCCCGCCACAACATTCGTGAGCACTGCAAAATCCACTGTAGGAGTGAGCCTGCTCGCGAAAAGGGCACCCACGGTGTCTGGACTTATTCATCACCATTCTGGACACAGTGTTTGTCCAGCCGACCGATTTTTGCCGTGCGCTTGAACCCCTAACATCGTCTCCACTCCGTGAACAAACACGGTTCCCCACGAGACGGTGAACATCATGAAACTTGCAAAAATCGCTCTTCTTCTGGCCCTAGGCGGTATCGGCGCGCAAGCCTTTGCGGCGGATGAAACCGCACAAGTCGAGGCGTACAACTCCGCCAGCCAACTCGACATCGCTCACGTGGTGTCGATCTCCGACACTGCCAATCAGTGCGGCGCGGTGCCGGTGCAGATGACTTATGACGACTCAACCGGCGCGCAACACGTCGTGCAATACCAAGTGATGGGCAGCGGTTGCTCTAACGGTTAATGGTCGATGCCGGTGCTGGAGGGTCGACACTCCAGGTCTGCGGCACTAAGCATCAGCGAGTTGCTTGGCCCCAGCCATGTCTTCATCCGATGCCAACAGTTGCGGGATGGCGGTTTTCAGGAACTCCACCCAGGTCTTGATTTTGGCGTCGACGAATTTGCGCGACGGGTAGATCGCGAACAGGTTGTATTCCTCCAGGCGGTACTGCGGCAGTACCCGCACCAGTGTGCCTCCGACCAATCCTTCGACGGCTGATGCCAGCGGCTGAATGCCGATGCCCATGCCATTTCTGATCGCCGTGGCCATGCCGTCGGCGGTGTTGATGTGGAAAGGGGAGTCGGGGATATTCTGGGTTTCCATGCCTTGAGGCCCTTCGAACACCCAGTTGTCTGCGGGCATCACCGTGTTGACGATGCGCAGGCAGTCGTGCGCGGCGAGGTCGGCGGGTGTGGCGGGGTGGCCGTGTTTGGCCAGGTACGCCGGTGAGGCGCAGAGGATGCTGTAAGTAGTGCCCAGGCGTTGCGCGACGAAGCCGGAATCCGGCAGGTCGCGGGCGAGGACGATCGACATGTCGTAGCTTTCTTCGAGCAGGTCGGGCAGGCGATTGCTCAGGGTCAGGTCGAACATCACCGTGGGGTGAATTTCGCGGTAGCGGGCGATCGCATTGATCACATAGTGGTTGCCGATGGCGGCCATGGCGTGGATCTTCAGACGCCCGACCGGCAAGGTCTGCGCGGTGCCGGCTTCGTCATCGGCCTCGCGCAGGTCATCGAGAATTTTCTCGGCGCGCTGCAAATAACGCACGCCGGCTTCGGTCAGGGCGAGGCGGCGAGTGGTGCGGTTGATCAGGCGCGTGTGCAGCCGGGCTTCGAGGCTGGAGACGGCTTTGGAGACGTTGGTCGTGGTGGTGTCGAGCACGTCGGCCGCAGCGGTGAAGCTGCCGCTCTGGGCCACGGCGACGAAGCAGCGCAGGGTCTGAATAACGTCCATCGTTGTGCTTGGCTCTGTGGCTGGGATGGCCATTCTAGGGTTTGCCGTGGGTGGTGGTGCAAATGTTTGCGAATGAGGGCGGGCGCATGGCGGGTGAAGGGCTTGAAGACATTCTGGCGCCGGGGCTTTCGGTGGTGTTCTGCGGGATCAATCCGGGATTGCTCGCGGCGGCGCAGGGGCATCATTTTGCCGGGCGCAGTAATCGCTTCTGGCGCACCTTGCACTTGGCCGGGTTCACCCCGCATGAGGTGCCGGCGGAGGAGGATCGAAGCATCCTGCAATTTGGCTGCGGCTTGACGGCGGTGGTCGAGCGGCCGACGGCGCGGGCGGATCAATTGGCGGCGCAAGAGTTCGCCGCTGCCGCCCTGAGCTTTGAGCAGAAGATCACCCGCCATGCGCCGCGCTTTGTGGCGTTTCTCGGCAAGGCTGCATATGCGGCGTTGACGGGGCAGAAGGTGGTGGCGTGGGGGTCGCAGGCGAAGACCTTCGGCGGCGCGCACGTGTGGGTGTTGCCCAATCCCAGTGGGCGCAATCGGGCGTTCTCCCTTAAGCAACTGGTAGCGGCATATCGGGAATTGCATGAGGCATTGATCGCGAGCGGGTAAATCATGCGTCCAGCGTTTCTCGGTTGGCCAGCTACGATTGATGCAGTCAAATCGCCGAGGAGGACGCTCGCCATGAAACCCGAAAAAACCGACACCGACGCCTCGGCACTCATCGACGCTCGAATCGCTGAACTGGACGATTGGCGCGGAGCGATCCTCGGCGAGATTCGCAAGGTCATGCACCAGGCCGATCCCGAGGTGGTGGAGGAGTGGAAGTGGCGCGGTGTTCCGGTGTGGTCACGGGGCGGGATCATTTGCACCGGGGAGACTTACAAGGCGGCGGTGAAGATGACCTTCGCCAAGGGCGCGGCGCTGGCTGATCCTGCGGGGTTGTTCAACGCCAGCCTGGAGGGCAACACCCGCCGGGCGATTGATTTTCACGAGGGCGACCCGGTCGATGAGCGGGCCTTGCAAGCGCTGATTCGCGAGGCGATTGCGCTGAATTTGTCGAAGTGAATCGTTGCGCTTGCCTTGGGTCAGAAATAACTGGCTGTTTTAAAACAAATTTTTTTGCACTCAGGGCTTCCCAGATCAAAAAAAGGTTGGTAAATTGCGGCCCATTCTCGAAGAGCTTGTTACAGAGCTTGAGATACAGGGGCGTCGCCAAGCGGTAAGGCAGCAGGTTTTGATCCTGCCATGCGTTGGTTCGAATCCAGCCGCCCCTGCCATATTCAGAAAAAACGCCAGTCCGAAAGGGCTGGCGTTTTTTTATGCGCGCGATTTGTGGCTGGGGCTGACAGTTGCCTGAGCCGGAGCGGGGGACTGATGTAAACTGCCCGCGCGAAAGTCCCGGCGCGTTGTTGGCCGGCGACCCTCAATCTCTCCAGACAAGAGACTTTCATGGCTAATCAAGACCTCAGCTTCACCCCTGATCCGGATGCAGATTCGATTTCCTCCGACGTCGTCGGTTTCAACGGCATTCTGGTTTCGACCCAGATCCCGACCCGCGCCGACGGCAGTCTGGAGCTGGGCGACATCACCCAGCAAAGCGAATGCACCCTGCAGGCGCTGAAAGTGGCGCTGGAGCGGGCCGGCAGTTCGATGGATCGCGTCATGCACTTGACCATCTACCTCACCGATATGGCCGACCGTGCGGCGTTCAACGAAGTCTACAAGCGCTTCTTCGCCAAGCCATGGCCGGTGCGCGCCGCGGTGGGCGTGGCGTCGCTGGCGGTGGAAGGCATGCGCGTGGAAGTCACCGCAATGGCCGCCAAGGCCTGACCGCCCCCTGTAGGAGTGAGCCTGCTCGCGATAGCGGTAAATCAGCCACCATCAACGTTGACTGTGCCACCATCATCGCGAGCAGGCTCACTCCTACAGGAGACTCTCGTGTCGGATTGGAGCGAGGTCATCTGCCACTTGGCAGCACAGGCGTGCCGCTCGGGCGTTTCGCGGCTACAATGCGCGCCTTAACCGTGACAGCCTGACTAAAAAAACTATGTCCTTGCCCAAGCATCATCTGGAATTGCTCAGCCCCGCCCGTGACGTGGCGATTGCCCGCGAGGCGATCCTGCACGGCGCCGATGCCGTGTACATCGGTGGCCCGAGCTTCGGCGCGCGCCACAACGCCTGCAACGAGGTGAGCGAAATCGCCGAGCTGGTGGAGTTTGCCCGCCGTTATCACGCGCGCATTTTCACCACCATCAACACCATCCTGCACGACAACGAACTGGAGCCGGCGCGCAAGCTGATCCACCAGTTGTACGACGCCGGTGTCGACGCGCTGATCGTCCAGGATCTGGGCGTGATGGAACTGGACATTCCGCCGATCGAGCTGCATGCCAGTACCCAGACTGACATCCGCACGCTGGAGCGGGCGAAATTCCTCGATCAGGCCGGTTTCTCGCAACTGGTACTGGCCCGTGAGCTGAACCTGAAAGAAATTCGTGCCATCGCCGACGAAACCGATGCCGCCATCGAGTTCTTCATTCACGGCGCACTGTGCGTGGCGTTCTCCGGGCAGTGCAACATCTCCCACGCGCAGACCGGGCGCAGCGCCAACCGTGGCGACTGCTCGCAGGCCTGCCGTTTGCCGTACACCCTGAAAGACGAAAAGGGTGGGGTGATCGCCTACGAAAAACACCTGCTGTCGATGAAGGACAACAACCAGAGCGCCAACATTCGCGCGCTGGTCGAAGCCGGTGTGCGCTCGTTCAAGATCGAAGGTCGCTACAAGGACATGGGCTATGTGAAGAACATCACCGCCTATTACCGCCAGCGCCTTGACGACGTGCTCGAAGACCGCCCGGACCTGGCTCGCGCCTCCAGCGGCCGTACCGCGCACTTCTTCCTGCCGGACCCGGAAAAGACTTTCCACCGTGGCAGCACCGACTACTTCGTCACCGATCGCAAGATCGACATCGGCGCGTTCGATTCGCCGACCTTCACCGGTCTGCCAGTGGGCACCGTCGAGAAAGTCGGCAAGCGTGACATCCAGGTGGTGACGCAGGAACCGCTGTCCAACGGCGATGGCCTCAACGTGCTGGTCAAGCGTGAAGTCGTGGGTTTCCGCGCCAACATCGCCGAGCCAAAGGGCGAGTTCGAAGAAGACGGCGAGAAGCGCTATCGCTACCGCGTCGAGCCGAACGAAATGCCCGAAGGCCTGTACAAGCTGCGGCCGAATCATCCGCTGAACCGCAATCTCGACCACAACTGGCAACAGGCGCTGCAGAAGACCTCTGCCGAGCGTCGTATCGCATTGAGCTGGGTCGCGCGTCTGCGTGAAGAACAGCTGGAAGTGACCGCGACCAGTGAAGAGGGGATCAGTGCCAGCGTGACCCTCAACGGTCCGTTCGGTGTGGCCAACAAGCCGGAACAGGCGCTGGAGCAATTGCAGGATCTGCTCGGTCAGCTCGGTACCACCCAGTACCACGCCACCGACATCAAGCTCGATGCACCGCAGGCGTTCTTCATTCCGAACTCGCAGCTCAAGGCCTTGCGCCGTGAAGTCATCGAAGCCCTGACGGCCGCCCGTGTCGCGGCGCATCCGCGTGGCAGCCGCAAGGCTGAAACCACGCCACCGCCGGTGTACCCGGAGTCGCACCTGTCGTTCCTGGCCAACGTCTACAACCAGAAGGCGCGCGACTTCTATCACCGTCATGGCGTGAAGCTGATCGATGCGGCCTACGAGGCGCACGAAGAGGCCGGTGAAGTGCCGGTGATGATCACCAAGCACTGCCTGCGTTTCTCGTTCAACCTGTGCCCGAAACAGGCCAAGGGCGTGACCGGTGTGCGCACCAAGGTCGCACCGATGCAGCTGATTCACGGCGACGAAGTGCTGACCCTGAAGTTCGACTGCAAGCCGTGCGAGATGCACATCATCGGCAAGATGAAAGGCCACATCCTCAACATGCCGCAACCGGGCAGTGTGGTCGGCCACATCAGCCCGGAAGACCTGCTGAAAACCATCCCGCGCGCGCCACACTGAGTGACGGGCGGGCGTGGCGCTACGGTGTCACGCCTGCTCGGGCTCTCGCTCCGCCAGCTCTTCGAGCAGGTCGGCTGACGGCACAAAGAACAGCCCCCCGGTGACTGCCGTGCTGAAGTCCAGCAAACGGTCGTAGTTGCCGACGGGTTTGCCGACAAACATGTTCTCCAGCATCTGCTCGATCGGTTCCGGCGAGCGCGCGTAACCGATGAAATAGGTGCCGAACTCGCCAACCCCCGGACGACCGAACGGCATGTTGTCGCGCAGGATCTTCTGCTCCTGACCGTCCTTGGTGATGGTGGTCAGGGCGCTGTGGGAGTTGCTCGGCTTGACCTCCTCACCGAGTTCGATGTCGGCCAGTTTGGTGCGGCCGATCACCTTCTCCTGAGCCTCCACGCTCAACGCATTCCAAGCGTCCATCTTGTGCAGGTACTTCTGCACCAGCACATAACTGCCGGATTCGAACGCCGGGTCTTCGTTGCCGATCAGGGTGAAATGGTTTGCCTTGCGGCCCACCGGGTTCTCGGTTCCATCGACAAAACCGATGATGCTGCGCATGTCGAAGTAGCGGAAACCCTGCACCTCATCCACCACCGTGATCGCGCCATTGAGTGCGCTGCACAGCTGCGTTGCCAGTTCGAAACACAGGTCCATCTGATCGGCACGGATGTGCAGCAGGATGTCGCCCGGGGTCGCCACGGCACGGCGGCCCTCGACGCCGAATTCGCGGAATGGATGCAGTGAGGCCGGGCGCGGACTACCGAACAGGGCGTCCCAGGCGCTGGCGCTGAACCCGCAGACACACGACAGGTTGCCGCTGGGCACGCGTTTGCCAACCGAACGGGTGAGGGCGGCGATGTCGCCGCACCAGCCGCGCACCTGACTGGCGGCGTCGCTGCCGGGCAGCAGCGTGGCGACGATGAAGATCGCGCTGCTGGTGATCGGGTTGCAGATTGCTTGCGGCTCGGGGGTATCCATTGATGAAGTCATAGTCGGTTCCATATGCGCGGGGCCAAGGTCGGCGCTCAGTATGAAACCAAAAACGTTTCATCGATATCTCAGAAGCGACCGAGTCGATAGGCATCCAGTGCCGGCAAGCCGGAGTTCGCTGAGGGTGACACCAGATGCGCGACCATCTCTGCGGTAATCGCAGCTTGAGTCAGCCCCAGATGCTGATGACCGAACGCGAGCAGTACCTTGCCGTCGCAGACCTTGTCGATGATCGGCAGCGAGTCCGGCAGCGACGGACGAAAGCCCATCCACGGCGTCGCGTCTTCAGCGTTCAAATCACGGCGGAATAAGCCCTTGCTCAAACGGTGTAACTGCCAGGCGCGTTCCATAAACGGCGGGCGCTCCAGACCGGCGAACTCAACGGTGCCGGCCAGGCGCAAGCCGCCGGCCATCGGCGTCATGATGAACTTGCGCTCCAGCGACGTGACGGCGAACGGCAGGCGTCCTTGCTCATGCGGCAACATCAGGTGATAGCCGCGTTCGGTGTCCAGCGGCACGCGTTTACCGGTCAGTGCAGTGGTGAGCTTCGCCGAATGCGCGCCACAGGCGATCAGCACCTGCCGCGCGGTGAAACGTCCCTGATCGGTGATCAGCGACATGCCATGCGCCTGCAACTGGCCGCCCTGAACCTCCTGCTGGAAGAACTGCACGCCGGCCGTTTTGGCCGCGCTCACCAGTTCACATACCACCTGATACGGGTCGAGAAAATGCCCGGTGCGCGGGTAGAACAATCCGCCCTGAATCTGTTCGCTGAGCTGCGGCGCGCTTTCTCGCACGGCGCTGGCCGACCAGAAATCCACCGGCACCTGTTGCTGACGCATGCGCGCCTGCAAGGCTTCGACGGCGGGTCGCGATTCGGCGCGCTCGAACACTAACAGCGAGCCGTCCTCCTTGAGCAGGTCGGGGTGGGCGATGCTGTGCAGCAGGCGCTTCCAGGCGTCGAGGCTGCTTTCGTTGAGCGCGCGCAAACCGGCCACGGTGCGCTGAAACGGCGCCGGGCGCAGGTTCAGCAGTAATCGGCTGAACCACGGCAAAGCGCGCGGCAGGTACTTCCAGTCCAGGCGCAGCGGTCCCATCGGGTCCATCAGCATTGCCGGCAGGCGCTTGAGGATCGACGCATCGGCAATCGGAAACACCTGCTCGGTGGCCAGATGCCCGGCGTTGCCGAACGAGGCGCCATGACCGGGCGGCTGCTTGTCGATGACCACCACCCGTTTACCCTGACGCGCCAGTTGCAGAGCGCAGGCGACGCCGATGATGCCGGCGCCGATCACCGCGATGTCGGCGTTGTCCGTTGTGAGGTTGTCGGGCATGTTCAGGCTTCCCTCTGGCCGTCGAGCAAGCGTCGTAACTGCAGCGGATTCGCCTGTTTCAGCGGCGGCGGCAGCAGGCTGTCGGGAAAATCCTGATAACACACCGGACGCAGGAAACGCAGGATCGCCGCCGTACCGACCGAGGTGCTGCGCGAATCCGAGGTGGCCGGGAACGGCCCGCCATGCACCATCGCGTCACACACCTCGACCCCCGTCGGCCAGCCGTTGACCAGCAGACGTCCGGCCTTGCGTTCCAGTGTCGGCAACAAGGCCCGGGCTTGATCCAGATCGGCGTCATCCAGGTGCAGGGTGGCGGTCAACTGGCCTTCGAGGTGTTCGCAGACCTGACGGATTTCATCGTCGTTGGCGCACTGTACGAACAGTGATGCGGCACCAAAGATTTCACCTTGCAGGCGTGCGTCGGCGAGGAAGTCCTGCGCCTGAGTCATGAACAATTGCGTCTGGCACTGGTTCGGGCCTTCAGCCGCTAGACCGCTCGCCACGTGTTGCGCCTGCGGATGTTCGGCCAACGCGGCGACGGCGCTTGCATAGGCGCGGAAAATCCCCGGCGTGAGCATGGTCTGCGCCGGGCTGCTCTGGACCCCTTCGGCGGCGGTGGCGATGAAACTGTCCAGCGCCGGCCCTTGGTGAGCGATGACCAGCCCGGGATTGGTACAGAACTGCCCGGCACCCTGAGTCAGCGAGGCGACAAAACCCTGCGCCAACGCCTCACCGCGAGCGGCAAGCGCTGCGGGAAACAGCAGCACCGGATTGATCGAGCTCATTTCCGCGTACACCGGAATCGGCTCCGGCCGTGCCTGCGCCGCTTGGCTCAGGGCGAGGCCGCCACTGCGCGAGCCGGTGAAGCCCGCAGCCTTGATGCGCCAATCGCTGACCAACGCAATGCCCACTTCATTGCCCGAACCGAACAGCAGCGAAAACACGCCTTCAGGCAAACCGCATTTTTTCACCGCGCGAGCCAGCGCCTGGCCGACCAGTTCACTGGTGCCGGGATGTGCGCTATGCGCCTTGACGATCACCGGGCAACCGGCGGCCAATGCCGAAGCGGTGTCGCCGCCGGCCACCGAGAACGCCAGCGGAAAGTTGCTGGCGCCGAACACCGCCACTGGCCCCAGCGCAATCTGCCGCTGGCGCAAATCAGAACGTGGCAGCGGCTGGCGCTGTGGTTGTGATTGATCGACGCGAACGTCCAGCCACTCGCCAGCACGCACGGTGCGGGCAAAGGTGCGCAATTGCCCGCAAGTGCGTCCGCGTTCGCCCTGGATACGGGCGCGTGGCAGGCCGGTTTCGGCCACGGCACGGTCGATCAGCGCATCGCCAAGGGCTTCGATCTCATTGGCGATGGTTTCGAGAAATTTGGCGCGCGCCTCCAAGGAGGTCTCGCGATAACGATCAAACGCTTGCCACGCCAGTGCGCAGGCCTGTTCGACATGTTCTGCAGTGCCACCGGCATAGGCCGGTTCCAGCACTGCGTCGGTGGCGGGGTTGATCGCATGGATCGCTTCACGGCTGCCGGCAATGGCTTGGCCGCCGATCAGCATGTGGCCTGTCAGAGTCATGACGCTTCCTTGATAAAAGAGGTGAAGCCCCGGCATCACACCGGGGCAGGGACTGCGATCAGGCGAGGTTCTGTTCGGCGGACCAGTTTTTGTACCACTGGCGGAACAGCGCGTACTGGGTCTCGGCGTAACGGCGCTGGGCATCGCTCAAGGCGTCGGTTTCGTTGAAGTGCAGGGCGTACTCATGGTCGCCGTTGAGCACCATCAGGTGCTTGTAATAGAGCACCAGGTCGCAGCCTTCGTCGAACGACGACAGCACTGCCAGCGCCGCTTCCAGTTCGCGCGCCAGACGTCGGGCCTTGGCATCGCCCTTGGCCGCTTGCTTGCTCAGCGCCACCAGTTGCAGCACTTCGCGGGGCAGGGCGTTGCCGATACCGGTGATCGCGCCGGTGGCGTTGCAGTTGACGAAACCGTGCACCACTTGGGTATCGACACCGACCATCAGGGTCACGGCATCGTCCTGCGAGGTGATGTTTTCGGCGGCGTAGCGCAAGTCGGCGCCACCGCCGAACTCCTTGAAGCCGATCAGGTTCGGGTGTTCACGGCGCAGTTCGAAGAACAGGTCGGCGCGGGTGGCGAAGCCGTAGTAGGGACTGTTGTAGATCACCGCCGGCAGGTTCGGCGCGGCGTTGAGGATCGCGGCGAAGTGGGCTTTTTGCGCGGTGGCCGAAGCACCACGGGACAAGACGCGCGGAATCACCATCAGGCCATGGGCACCGACTTTCGCCGCATGTGCAGCGTGGGACACCGCTTCACGGCTGTTGACCGCGCCAGTGCCGACGATGGTCGGAACCCCGGCGGCCACCAGACGCGCTACGCCTTCCTGACGCTCAGCCTCGGTCAGCAGCGGCCAGTCGCCCATCG
Source organism: Pseudomonas sp. PS01299 (assembly GCF_029960145.1). Lineage (NCBI taxonomy): Bacteria > Pseudomonadati > Pseudomonadota > Gammaproteobacteria > Pseudomonadales > Pseudomonadaceae > Pseudomonas > Pseudomonas sp. PS01299. Next base: position 10,293 of record NZ_JASCPO010000069.1, read on the forward strand.
AGCCGCAGTAAACCACCGCGCTCATGCCGATATCGATCAGCTCGCGACCCTTGGCCACCAGGGCGTCGAAGTCGGGTTTACGCGCGGCGGTGCACGGAGTCATCAGCGCGGGAATGCAGCCAGTGAAGATGTTATCGCTCATTGTTGTAGCTCCTCGGGACATTCATTCGGATCGTTAGAAAAGCGGGGCACTCAGATGCCCCAGGCGAAAGGATCCTGCTCGTCGATCAGCAGGGTGGCGTCGGCGGTCATGTAGGCGCGGCCGGTAATGAATGGGCGTACGCGTTCGCCTTGCCATTCGAAGCGCCCTTCGAACTGGCTGCCGGTGATGCTCGCTTGCGTCCAGACCTGGCCTTCGGCGAGTTTGCCGTCGGCGGCCAGGCAGGCCAGTTTGGCGCTGGTGCCGGTGCCGCAGGGCGAGCGGTCGTAGGCCTTCCCCGGGCACATGACGAAGTTGCGGCTGTCGGCGTGGGCGTCGTCGGCAAACAGTTCGACGTGGTCGATCAGCGCGCCGTCCTCACCGTGGATGCCTTGGGCCTCCAGGGCCTTGAGCATCGCCCAGGTGTACTCGGTGAGGGCTTCGACGTTGCTCATCTGCAGGTCCTGGCCGTGTTCGGAAACCAGGAAAAACCAGTTGCCGCCCCAAGCGATATCGCCGGACACGCGACCGTAACCGGGCACATCGACCGGCACCTGTTTGCGGTAGCGCCAGGCGGGGACGTTGCCAAGGGTCACCGCGCCGTCCTCGTGCAGGGTGGCGCTGACCGGGCCGACCGGGGTGTCGATCTTGTGCACGCCCGGTTCGATCTGCCCCAGGTAATGCAGCGAGTTGACCAGGCCGATGGTGCCGTGGCCGCACATGCCGAGGTATCCGGCGTTGTTGAAGAAAATCACCCCGCAAGTGGCGTCCGGCGACACCGGCGCGCAATACAGCGCGCCGACCAGTACGTCGTTGCCACGCGGTTCCAGCAGGCAGGCGCGGCGCCATTGATCGTGGCCTTCGCGCAAGGCATCGCGCTTCTCGGCCATGCTGTTGCCGGGCAGCTCGGGGAAGCCCTTCATCACCAGACGCGTGGGTTCGCCGCCGGTATGGGAATCGATGATGTGCAGTCGTTTCATGGTTCGTCCCTTGAGTGAAGGTCAGGCGTGAGCAGGGCGCTGGCCCGTTGCCGAATGGGTGGAGGATTCAGCGGCTTCGCTTTCGTCGTCCTCGGTTTCCAGACGAATCAGGTGTGCCGGTACGCCGGTGGCCGCGCCCCAGTAGTAGATGGCCAGCGCGCAGACCGCGACGATCACGGTGTCGAACGGATGACTGAGCACGCCGATACCACCGAAACTGCCGAGCTTGGAGAGGACGATGGTCACGGCGTAGAAGCCGATCAGCCACGCCGACGAGCGCACTTGCTGGCCGAGGTTGAGGTGCGCGGTCGGCACCATACGCCCGCACAACAGGTAGATGACAAACATCAGGATTTGCAGGCCGAGCAACCACGACACGGTGCCCCAGCCCGACCAGTAGACAATCAGCGCGGCGATGATGAACGACAGCGGCCCAAGCACGCTCATGCCCTTGACCCGGAACGGACGCGGCATGTCCGGCGCGTTACGGCGCAGTGCGGCCACCGTCACCGGAGCCACCGCATAGCTCAATACCAGCGCGGCGGAGACCACGTTGATCAGCGCTTCCCACGACGGGAACGGCAGGGTCCAGAACACCGACAGGCCAAAGGTCAGCCACAGCGCCGGGCGCGGGATGCCGGATTTTTCGTCGATGCGGGTGAAAATCTTGAAGAAGGTCCCGGTCTGCGCCCAGCCGTAGATCACCCGTGGCGTGGCGTTCATGTAGATATTGCCGCAGCCGCTGGGCGAGATCACCGCATCGGCCACCACCAGATACGCCAGCCAGCCGACACCCAGTGCCAGAGCGATGTCGCGGTACGGCAGGGCCAGTTCCTTGGCGACGCCGGCCCAGCCATTGGCGAGCATTTCGGTCGGGATGCCGCCGAGGAAAGCGGTTTGCAGCAACACGTAAATCGCGGTGGACAGCAGCACCGACAGGATCAGCGCAATCGGGATCGTGCGTTGCGGATTCTTCACTTCACTGGCCACGGAGATGATCGGCGTCAGGCCCAGATAAGCGAAGATCACCCCGCCGGCCGACACGGCCATTTCGATGCCGGACAGACCGAACGGCGCAAAGCCATGCACTTCGAAATTCGCTGGTTTGAAGAAGGTGAACAGCACGCCGATCACCAGCAGCGGCACGATGAACTTGAACACGCTGACCAGATTGTTGGCCATGGCGAACGTCTTCACGCTGCGGTAATTGAGCAGGAAAAACAGGCACAACAGACCGAATTGTACGAACCAGCCGAGCGCAGTCGGGTCGCTGGAACCGGCCTTGGTCAATTCGGGAAACCACGCTGCCGCATATTGCCGCGAGGCAACCACTTCGATCGCCACCAGACTGGAAAACGCGATCAGCGTGATGAAGCCCATCAGGTAGCCAAGCAGCGGGCCGTGGGAGTAAACCGGATAACGCACCACACCGCCGGCACGGGGCAGTGCGGCGCCCAGTTCGCAGTAGACGATGCCCAGCAGCAACACGGCGAAACCACCGAGCAGCCAGGAAAAAATCCCTGCCGGGCCGGCGATGGCCGACACGTGACTGGCCGCGAACAACCAGCCCGAACCGAAGATCGCCCCCAGTCCGATGAACGTGAGGTCTATCAGTGAAAGTTGTTTCTTGAACTTGCCTTGGCCTGTCATAGCGTCGCCTTCTTGTTGGTTGTTGGAGGGGCGTGCAGTGGCGCTACAGTGAACTCATCAGGCGTTGCGCGATTGATGTTTTTTGCCGGTGACGATGACGAAATCAGCACAATGGCCAACGGCAAAGGCCCGGCTCGACAGGCTGTCGGCCATGGGGCAATCTGCGTGCAAGTGATAAAACCGAGTGGGGAGTGAGAGGTATGCCGCAGAACGCGTTTGCGATCCTGAGCCAGCAGAACGAGGCGAGTCGACCGCAGAGCCTCGACGATCTGCTCGCCAGCATGGCGCTGCTGTTGCCCATGCTCGACGTGATTCCCAACGCGGCGATCTTCATCAAGGATCTGCAGGCGCGCTATGTCATGGCCAACCAGACGCTGGTGCAGCGCTGCGGTTTGAAAGACCTGCGACCGTTACTGGGCAAGACCAGCGCCGAAGTGTTTCCGGCGCAATTGGGGCCGGGCTATACCGAGCAGGATCGGCGGGTGCTGGAAGAGGGATTTGTGCTGGAAGATCAGCTGGAGCTGCATCTGTACGGCAGCCGTGAACCGGGCTGGTGCCTGACCCACAAGCGTCCGCTGTACGACCGCAACAATCGGATCATTGGCCTGGCGGGAATTTCCGTCGACCTGCAAACCGCCAGCGAAACCCATCCGGCGTATCAGCGGCTGGCGGCGGTGGACGAGTACATCCGGGCAAACTTCAATCAGCGCGTCAGCCTGAGCGAACTGACGCGCATCGCCGGGATTTCCGTGGCGCAACTGGAGCGTTACTGCAAGCGCGTGTTCCACCTGACGCCGCGGCAGATGATCCAGAAGGTGCGTCTTGAGCATGCGCATCGGCTGTTGCACGGCGACTTGCCGATCACCGAAGTGGCGCTGCAGTGCGGTTATACCGACCACAGCGCGTTCACTCGGCAGTTCAAGGCTTCGACCGGATTCACCCCGCGCCAGTATCGCTTGGCGACAGCGCCCTGAGGCTTGCCCGTCAGGCCTTGACCCAACGCTGCCGGCTCCAGGCACTCAGCGAATCCACGCCCAGCACCAGAATCAGCATCGCCAGAATCACCGTACTCGCCTGCGCTTCCTGAAACAGGCTGAGGCTGACATACAACATCTGCCCCAAACCGCCGGCACCGACAAAGCCCAGCACGCTGGCCATGCGAATGTTGTTTTCCCAGCGATACAGGCAATACGCGAGCAATTGCGGGGCGAGGTTGGGCAGGGTGCCGTAGCAGAAGGCGAGCACCGGATTGCCGCCCTGCAAACGGATCGCTTCGGCAGGCTCTGGCGGGGTATTTTCCAGCGCTTCGGCGAACAACCGGCCAAGCACCCCGGTGGTGTGCAGGGCCAGCGCCAGGGTGCCGGCGTTCGGGCCGAGGCCGGCGGCGAGCACCATCAGTGCCGCCCACACCAGTTCCGGAATCGCCCGCAGACCGTTGAGCAGCAGGCGCGAAGCGCTTTGCAGCGGCCAGCCGAAACGTCCGGCGGCGGGCAGCGCGAGGAGGATGCCGAACACCGCCGCGAGCAGGGTGCCGAGGGCCGACATGGCCAGGGTTTCCAGCGAGCCCTTGAGGATCGCCTGCAAATGCGTGGCGCTCAGGTCCGGGCTGAGAAAGCGCTGCGCGTAGACACCCATCTGCTTGAGGCTGGTGGCGCTGCCGAGTTCACCGAGATCGAGTTCGAGGTAACCGAACGAGGCGATAACCGCGACGCCAATGCCGACGATCAGCAACAGATTGATCAGGCGATTCATGTCAGCCTCCAGCGCAGCAGGCGGCTGAGTTGGTCGGCACCGAGCACCAGAATCAGGAACGTCAGCAACATGCTCGCCACTTCACCGCTGGCGAACATGCGCAATGACAGGTCGATCTGTTGGCCGAGGCCTCCGGCGCCGACAAATCCCATCACCACCGACGCACGAATCGCGCACTCCCAGCGATACACCGTGTACGACAGCAGCTCGGCCGCGACATTCGGCAGAATCCCGTAGGCAAACGCCGCGAGTCGTCCGCTGCCGGCCTGCATCAAGGCGTGCGCCGGGCGTTGGTCGGTGGATTCGAAAATTTCCGCGTAGACCTTGCCGAGCATGCCGCTGTAGGTGATGGCGATCGCCAGCACACCGGCTGCCGGGCCTAGGCCCACGGCACGCACAAACAGCAGTGCCCAGACGATCTCCGGCACGCTGCGCAAGAAGATCAGCAGCCCGCGTACCGGCCAGCGCAGCAAGCGCCCGACCCGACTGGGAATGCCGCCGCGGGACGCGGCGGACAACGACAGCGCGCGGCTGGCAATCAGGCTCGCCGGTACCGCCAGCAGCAGCGCCAGGGCCATGCCGGCGGTGGCGATGGCCAGTGTTTGCAGGGTGGCTTTGAACAGTAACTGAAGAAAGTCGTGGTCATGCGCCGGTGGCCAGAACCCGGAGATGAAACGACCCATTTCGGTCTGGCTGTCGCTGTGCAGCAGCACGCCAAGGTCCAGTTCGCTGAGCTGGATGCCCGGCCACAGCAGGGCAAGTGCCAGCAGGGTCAGCAGTAATCGCGGCGCGGCGGCCGGGTCGCGTGAATCAGCCCTCAGCATCGCGGGATCTGCACAATCAGCGGCGCACTGGGCGTTGTCGGGCTTTGCAATTGCTCGTTGACGTACAGCGTGTCGAGCATCTCGCGGCTGACCTGTTCGGCCGGGCTGTCGAACAGGATCTGGCCATCGCGCAAACCGATGATGCGCGGAAAGTGTGCCAGCGCCAGTTCCACCGCGTGCAGGCTCGCCACCAGCGTGACGTTATGCGCCCGGGCATGCTGCGAGAGGATCGACAGGGTGTGCCCGGCCAGCACCGGGTCCATCGCCGACACCGGTTCGTCCGCCAGCAGAATCTCCGGCGCCTGATACAGCACCCGGGCAATGCCTACGCGCTGCAATTGGCCGCCGGACAATTGCTGGCAGTAAGCGAAGAGTTTGTCGCCCAGATCCAGGCGGGCGAGGGCCGCACGGGCGCCGGGAATATCCGTGGGATGCAGCAGATTCAGCAGGCTCTTGCCCAAACTCCATTGGCCGAGTTTACCGGCCAGCACCGCCGTCACCACGCGCTGGCGCGGCGGCAGCGGTGGGGCTTGATGCACCAGGCCGATGCGCGCACGCAGGCGTTGCCGTTGACGAGTGGAGAGGTGCCAGGGACGTTCGCCCAGCACCTCGATTTCGCCGCTGCTGGGGCGCAACGCGGTGGCCAGCAAGTTCAGCAGACTGGATTTTCCGGCGCCGGACGGGCCGATGATCGCCACCTGTTCGCCCGCGCCAATCTGCAGGTCGACGCCGCGTAGCGCATCGACCCCGTTGACGTGGTGCAGTTTGGCTTGTTTGAGGCTCAGGGTCATTTCAACAGATCGGCAGCGCGAGCAGCTTCCTCGATACCCTTGTAGTTTTCGGGCTTGGTGTCGATGAAGCGGCTGGCAGCCTGCAGATCAAGAATCTTCTTTTGCTCGGGGTTGGCCGGGTCGAGGTCAAGGAAAGCTTTCTTGATCTTCGCCGCCAGCGCCGGGTCGAGGGTGCCACGCACGGTCCAGTTGTAATCGAAGTAAGCGGGGGTGGTGGCGAACACATGCACCTTGCTGGTATCGACCTTGCCGGCGTCCACCAGTTTCTGCCAGACGCTGGCGTTCAAGACACCGGCATCGACCTTGCCGGCCTGAACCCAGGCGACGGTGGCATCGTGCGCGCCGGAGTAGGCGACGCGGCTGAAATAGGCTTCAGGCTTGATGTTGTCGTTCTTCAGCATGAAATAACGAGGCATCAGGCTGCCGGAGGTGGACGACACCGAGCCGAAGGCAAAGGTTTTGCCCTTGAGGTCGGCCAGGCTCTTGACGTTCGGGTCGGCGGTGATGAATTTGCTGGTGAACTGCGCATCCTGCTCGCGCTGCACCAGCGGGATCACCGGGGTGGTGGCGTCGGTCTTCAGGCGTGCCTGAACAAAGGTGAAACCGCCCAGCCAGGCCATGTCGAGGCGGTCGGTCGCCAGCGCTTCAACCACCGCCGGATAGTCGGCCACGGGAACGAACTGCACCTTCATGCCCAACTGCTGCTCCAGGTACGCACCGAGCGGCTCGAACTTGCGCAGCAATTCGGTCGGGGCTTCGTCGGGAATCGCGCTGACCCGCAACACATCGGCGGCATGCGCCACCAGAGCAGAAAAAGACAGGGCCAGAGCAGCAGTCAGTGCCAGGGTTCGTTTGAGCATGGAAATCTCCGTTTCATGAGCGTCGCATTCTAAGCGCCACCGGGCGCGGTGTCGCGCGCGGACGCTCAATCAGGTTAGACGAAACGGCGAGGTTATACGCAGCCGCGCTGTCAATGACCAGCGCGGGTGCTCGGTGATGTTTTGCTCCACGTTTCTTGCCAGTGGATTGATCCGAGATGAATCGGCCGATTCAGGATCGCTCGTTGCCGTTTTGGCCGTCGCTGATGCGCTGTCGCGTGTCTTGGTCGATCAGCTCACGCAGGGTGGCGAAGACCGGGTCGGCACTGGTGTATTTCTTGCCGTAGCCCAGATTGAAACCGTAATCGAAATCCGCCGGGTTCAGCCCCTGGTTGTGTTGCAGCAGCGTCTCCAGTTTATCCAGTGCCTTGACCGCTTTGGCTTCGGCGGACTGAGCATTTTCGTAGTCGTCCCACAGCGCCAGAATTTCGCTGCGCAGCGCCTCATCGAGCGCACCGGTCAGCAGCAGAAGGTCGTTGCGTTCCTGTTCACCCTTGTCGGGGAACGCGGCCTGATTGACCGCTGGAATGTCACCATTGATGGCTTCGCCCAAATCGTGAATCACGCACATCTTCAGGACCTTGAGCAGGTCGAGGCCGGCCAGTTGATCGGCGAATACAATCGCCATCAGGCACAGGCGCCAGCTGTGTTCGGCGGTGCTTTCGGTGCGGCCGCTGGAGGTGTGCGCGCTGCGCAGCACGTCCTTGAGTTTTTCTGCTTCGCGCAGGAATTCGAGGCGGCCTTTGATCATTTCCAGGTTCATGTGTCTGCCTGGCTGATTACGCCGAAAAGCTCAGCCTGGAACCGTAGGGGCTTGGCGTCCACGCATAAAATATGCGTTCAGAGGGTTTCCACCAGCCGCGCGGCGCTGCCGTCGGAGAGTGGAATGCGCGTCCAGCGGCATCGGCCGGCGCGGATCGGCACGAGGTCGGAGGCATTGCTGCCGGTGCTGAATTCCACGGCTGGCGGCGCCTGAATTTCGTGCCAACCGCTGGTTGCCAGGGCCGACTCTCTGAGCACAATTTCCGGCGTTGCGAAGCGCCACAGCGATTGTCCCAGCAACGTACTCAAGGGTCGGGTGAACTCGGCAGCACGCGCAGGAGAGCAGGCCAGCAGGCGATGGGTGAGGTCGCAGATCAGGTGCATCGGCCGCTGACTTTCCCCGATCAGACGCGCCAATACCTGATCGGCGGCGCTGTCCAGGCGCGCAGTCAGCAAACGCTCCAGTTGCAGTTGCGCGGCAGGTTCCATCGCCTGCACACCGCTTTCCCAGCGGGAAATGGTCGACTGGGTGACGTTGAACAACTGCGCCGCGTGAGTCTGTTTGACGCGATGCAACAGGCGCCAGCGTCGCAGGGCGATACCGGGCAGGGCGGGCTTCAATAACAGGTCTGACATGGCGGTTGTCGAGCAAAGGCAAGCGGGCCGGACAGTCTGAAGACTGCCGACCCCCGGTGCAAATCCGCCAGACGATCAGGCCGTTTCGCGCAGTTTGGCAATCACCTTGATCTCGAACTGAAACCCGGCCAGCCAGGTCACGCCCACCGCAGTGATCGTCGGATACGGCGCACTGCCCCAGTACTCCGGCACCACTTCCCAGATGGTTTCGAAGGTCGATTGTGGATCGATCATGAACACCGTGACGTCCACCGCATCGGCGAAGCTGCAACCGGCGGCGTCGAGAATCGCATTGAGGTTATTGAACGCCAGGCGCACCTGGTTCTGCAGATCCGGTTCGGGCGAACCGTCTTCACGGCTGCCGACTTGCCCCGAGACGAACAGAAAACCGTTGGAACGAATCGCTGGCGAATAACGATGGCGCTCGTAAAGCGCATGGCGGGCTGGCGGGAACACGACGTCGCGCTGGGTCATGGGTGTCTCCATCATTGTTTGGTGGTTGTTGAAGGAGTGACTGTAGGGACTTGCGCAGTGGCGATAAACGCGCAAGCTTGGCGCTCACTGTTTGCAGATTCCAAACAATCCGAGGGTGCAAAGTGGACCGTTTCGATGCAATGCAGGCGTTCGCCCGGGTGGTCGAGGCGGGCAGTTTCACCAAGGCTGCCGAGACCTTGCACATGAGCAAGACCACCGTGACCCAACTGGTGCAGCAACTGGAAGCCCGGCTGCGGGTCAGGTTGCTCAATCGCACCACACGCAAGGTCAACGTCACTGCCGATGGCGCGATTTACTACGAGCGAGTGATCAAGCTGTTGGCCGATATGGACGACGCTGAAACCGGTCTGTCCGGCGCGTCGGCATTGCCCAGAGGACGCTTGCGCGTAGATGTGCCGAGCCCGCTGGCGAGGCTGATTCTGGTGCCGGCATTGCCTGAGTTTCATGCGCGTTATCCGGACATTCAGATCGACATGGGTGTCAGCGACCGCATCGTCGACATCATCGATGAGAACGTCGATTGCGTGGTGCGCGGCGGCGAATTGCTTGATCAGTCACTGATGGCGCGGCGGGTGGCCGATCTTCAGCTCGGGGTTTTCGCCGCGCCGGATTATCTGGCCCGCGCCGGCACGCCGCAGCATCCACGCGAGCTGGAGGACTCGCATCATCGGGTGGTCGGATTTCTCTGGGCCCGCACCGGCAAACCCGTGCCTTACGCCTTGCACAATGGCAGCGAACACCTGCAGATCAAGGGCCGCCACGTGCTCGCCGTCGATGACGGCAACGCTTACCTTGCGGCAGGTCTGGCCGGCATGGGTGTGCTGTGGTTGCCCAGGTACATGTCGCACGCGCATCAGGCTCGGGGCGAGTTGGTGCCGCTGTTCGAGGACTGGCAACTCGAGCCGATGCCGCTCTACGTGGCGTACCCGCCGAACCGGCATATCAGCCAAAAGCTAAGGGTATTTATCGATTGGATCGTGGAATTGATGGCGCACCATGGCAATGGCCCGGAACTTGCTGAGCCGCGCTCCGGGACTGTCAAATAACTAACGAATAACGCCAACCATGACAGTCGCTTGCTCTGGATGCACCGCTATTCACTCAAGGAGCGTCACCCGTCATGAACATGTATATCGATATTGTCGGTGCGTGCAATTTAAGCTGCCCTTCGTGCCCGATGGGCAACTCGGAAAACGTCAACTTCAAGAAAGCCATGCAAGTCGACATGTTCCGCAAGATCGTCGAGAAGGCCCGCAACGAAGGGGTCGAGACGATCTTTCTGTACAACTGGACCGAGCCGTTGATCCATCCGCGAATCGGTGAGTTTGTCGAGATCATCAATGCCGCCGGTTTGCAGAGCGGTATCAGTTCCAACTTGAACCTGGCCAAGAACATGGAAACCGCCATGCTGGCCAACCCGTGGTTCTTCCGTATTTCGTTGTCCGGGTTTTACCAGGAGACTTACCAGCAGGGGCACGTGGGCGGCGACATTGAAGTGGTCAAGGCCAACATGATCAAACTGCATGAACTCAAGCAGCAACATGGCTTGAGTACGCGCATCGAGGTTTACTACCACCGTTATCTGGACAACATGGAAGAAGAAGGGCTGATGCGCGAATTCAGCCAGAGTCTGGGTTTCGAGTTCTCCACCGGGTATTCAGTGATGATGCCGCTGGAGAAAACGCTGGCGCTGATCGAGCGCGACCCTTCGGTGACGGCTACCGATCATGAAACCCTGAAAAGGCTGGCGCTGCCGCCCTTCGACGATCTGGTCAATCTGGTCCGTCAATATCCCAAGCAAGCGTGCTCGCTCAAGGATGACTGGCTGGTGCTCGACTGCAACGGCAATACCGTTTTGTGCTGTTCCGTTTTCAATCAGACCGAATACCAGGTCGGCAAGTATCTGGACATGCCTCTGGCGCAATTGACCGGCCTGAAGTCCACCCAGAAAAATTGCGTCGACATGTGCAATCGCTGCGCAAAAAACGGCTTGCACATCTACTCGACCCAATCCAATCGGGGGCCGCTGGAAAGTCACGCCGTCAACCGCATTATCGACTTCCAGCGGCGCACGATCATGGGGCTGCCGGTCGAAAGCGAAAAGCTTGGGCGAACCGGTGAAGTCAGTGCGGATAACTTCGACGAAGCGCAATACCTGCATATGAATCAGGACGTCAAAAACGCGATTTCCACGGGCGCGTTCACCAGCGGTTATCAGCATTACGTGCTGTTCGGTCGTCTGGAAGGCCGGCTCGGTGCGGGTTATCTCACGGTCGTCTGATCGTGCGGATCAGGTCCCGCCAGTTGGCTTGAAAGCCATTCACTGAAGCATCGCGCCATCGGGTCATTCTCGCTGTCGCGATGGGTCAGCAGCGCCCAGTTCGGGCCACGAATGGTTTGCTCCACCAAGGGCTGCAACAGCCCGTTTTCCTGCGCCTGATGGCTGAGCAACTGACTGACCAGCGCAATCCCCAGCCCTGCCGCAGCGGCATCGAGCAACAAGCCCGGATCGGAAAAATTCAGCCCCTGATCCTGTTGCCCGACATCGACGCCGGCCTCCACCGCCCAGTGGCTCCAGTCCATTTCCCGCTCACCGTGCAGGGTCGTGCGTTGCGCGGCGGGCTGCGCCAAAACGCTGGGATGACACGCCGGAAACAGGCGGTCGGCATGCAGCACCTTGAAGCTGCATTCAGCCTGGGAGCTGATGTCGTCGCGCACCGCCAGGTCGATGGTTTGCGTGGCCATGTCCGGCACTTCATCGGTGCTGAAAATCCACAGATCGACTTGCGGATGCTGGCGCCGAAAATCCGCCAGACGCGGCAGCAACCAGTGCCGGGCAAACGCCGGCGTGGTGTTGAGCACCAGTTGATTGGGCTTCTGATATTGCCCCAGACGCCGGATGCCGACCGCCAGTTGCTGCAGCATCGCCTGGGTGGTGCTGAGCAGATCGTGGCCGGCATCGGTCAGCGCGACACTGCGACCGTTGCGAAAGAACAGCGGCTGTTCGAGGTACGCTTCGAGGCTGCGAATCTGCTGGCTGATCGCCGATTGAGTAAGGCTCAACTCATCGGCCGCCTTGTGAAAACTGCCGAGGCGCGCAGCCGCTTCGAAGCCGCGCAGGGAGCTGAGCGGCGGCCAGTGTTTGAGCATATTGATAAGTTCCTCTAATCAGTTGTGCGCTAAATCCATCGTTTGTTGCTGCGATTTCAGCGCCGTAGCATTCACCTCACGCCAAATCCCGGCAGTTTCCATTGAACACAATGGCTTAATCGAGAGGTGCTTGTCATGCCGCGCAACGAGAATAACAACAACGCTTGGATGATGCCTGCCGAATGGGTGACGCATGCCGCGACCTGGATGGTCTGGCCGCACAACAAGGCGCTGTGGGAGTCAGGATGGCGCGTGACCTTGCCGTTGGTGCAAGAGGATTTCGCCCGGGTCGCCAACGCCATCGCACGCTTCGAACCGGTGAAAATGGTCGTCGATCCGTCGGCGCTAGCGAGCGCCAAAGCCCTGTGCGGGCCGAACATCGAGCTGATCCCGCTGGCGGTCAACGACAGCTGGTGCCGCGACTCTGGCCCAAGCTTTGTCTGCCACCCGCAACAAGGGCTGGCCGGTGTCAGCTGGCGCTTCAATGCCTGGGGCGGCAAGTCGGCGCATGAGCTGGACGAAAGCCTGGCGCGGCGCGCACTCAATCATCTGGGGCTGGAATGCTTCGGCACGCCGTTGAGCAACGAGGGCGGGGCGATTCATGTCGACGGCGAGGGCACGCTGATCACCACCGAGTCGGTGCTGCTCAACCCCAATCGCAACCCGGGCATTGGCAAGGCCGAAATGGAGGAGATTTTCAGCCGTTTGCTCGGCGTGAAGAAAACCATCTGGCTGCCGGGCGACCCGGACTACGTCACCGGCGACATGACTGACGGTCACGTTGATGGCGTCTGCGCCTTCGCCCGTCCCGGCGTGTTGCTGGTGGATGCGACCCACGACCAAAGCTCGGTGTACGCCGAAGTGGTCCGCGAAAACCGTCGTGCGCTGGAGTTGGCGACCGACGCCCAAGGCCGCCGGTTCGAGTTGATCGAACTGTTCGAAGCCAGCGAAGCGGTGGACAGCGACGCCGAAGTGTTCTGCGCCTCGTACACCAATTTCTACATCGCCAACGGCGCGATCATCATGCCGGCCTACGGCATCGAGGCCGACGAGGTGGCGGCCAAAGTGCTTGCGCAGGCGTTCCCCGGACGCGAAGTGGTGCCGGTGCGCATCAATCATCTGGCTCATGGCGGCGGCGGGGTGCATTGCATCACTCAGCAGCAACCCGCCTGGCCGGCGGAGGGTTGAGTGATGAGCCATCTGACCATCGCCACCACCCAGATGCCGTGCACCTGGGATCTGCCGCGCAACCTCGATCAGGCCGAGCAACTGGTCCGCGACGCGGCCGCGAAGGGCGCGCAGGTGATCCTGTTGCAGGAGCTGTTCGCCACGCCATATTTCTGCATCGAACAGAGCCACAAACATCTGGCGCTGGCCGAGGAGTATCGCGACAGCCGCGTGCTGCAGCGTTTCGCTGCGCTGGCCAAAGAGCTGGGCGTGGTGTTGCCGCTGAGCTGGTTCGAGAGGGCCGGCAACGCCTTCTTCAATTCGTTGAGCGTGGCCGATGCCGACGGGCGCCTGTCGGGGGTGTACCGCAAAACCCACATCCCCAACGCCATCGGCTATCAGGAGAAGGAATATTTCAGCCCCGGCGATAGCGGTTTCCGCGTTTGGGACACCGCATTCGGCCGCCTCGGTGTGGGTATCTGCTGGGATCAATGGTTTCCCGAGACCGCGCGTTGTCTGGCGCTGATGGGCGCTGAAGTGTTGCTGTTCCCCACGGCTATCGGCTCCGAGCCGGGCTGCGCGGTGCTGGATTCTCGCGACCACTGGCAGATGACCATGCGCGGCCATGCCGCCGCCAATCTGCTGCCGGTGGTGGCGGCCAACCGGGTCGGGCGAGAAGTGGCAACCACCGATCCGTCGCTGCAGATGAACTTCTACGGTTCGTCGTTCATCAGCGATCACAAAGGCCAGTTACTGGCCGAAGCCGACCGCGACAGCACGGGCGTGCTGGTACACAGCCTCGATCTCGATGCGATGCGCGAAGAGCGCCTGTGCTGGGGCATTTACCGCGACCGCCGGCCGGACATGTACGGCGCGCTGCTCAGTCAGGATGGTCGCCACCTTCATGCACGCTGGAACACTCAAGGGGTTTGAACATGGCTACGCACCACAAAAGATTACTGGGCGCGCTGGGCCTGGCACTGACTTGCGTGATTCCGGCGCTGCATGCCGAGGACAAAACCCTGCGCCTGTACAACTGGGCCGATTATTTTGCCGAAGACACCCTGAGCCGCTTTACCGCGGAAACCGGGATCAAGGTGATTTACGACGTCATGGATGGCAGCGAAACCCTCGAAGCGAAAATGCTTTCTGGCGGTAGCGGCTACGACCTGATCTTCCCCGGCGACACTGTGGCCGAGCGCCTGATGCGCGCCGGCAGCCTGATGCCGCTGGACCCATCGAAGCTCACGGAGGTGGCCGACATCGAGCCCGGCTTGCAGAAATTGCGCAGCCACTACGAGCACTCCAGCAAAGCCACCGTGCCCTACACCTGGGGCACCATCGGCCTGACCTACAACGCGGCGCAGATCAAGCAACGCATGGCCGACGCGCCGGTCAACAGCCTGGACATGCTGTTCAAGCCGGAGCTGGCGGCGAAGTTCGCCGACTGTGGAATTTCGCTGATCGACTCGCCGGATGAAGTGCTGGCGATGGTGCTCAATTATCTGGGCCGCGATCCGCGCAGCGCGAAACCGGCGGATCTGGCGGCGGCCAGTGAGGTGCTGATGAAGCTGCGGCCTTATGTGCGCAAGTTCCAGTCGCAACCGGTGACCGATCTGGTCAACGGCAACCTGTGCCTGTCGCTGGGTTACAGCGGCGACATGACCCAGGCCCAGCGCACCTCGGACAGCGCCGGCAAGACCACCCGGTTTGAATACCGCATCCCTCGCGAGGGCACCACGGTGTGGATGGACACCATGGCGATTCCGGTCGATGCGAAACACCCGGAGTACGCCTACGCGTTCATCAATTTCGTGATGCGCCCGCAGAACATGGCCGCGATCAGTAACTTCACCGGTTACCCGACTTCCAACGCCAAGGCGCGGGCCGGCGTCGATGCCGCGATGCGCAATAACCCGGACATCTACCTCGACGAGGCGACCTATGCTCGATTGATCCCGGGCAAGGACATCCCCCAGGCCGACATGCGCGCACGGATGCGCACCTGGACCAAATTCAAAACCGCCACCCACCCATGATTCAACGGCCGGCGCCCGGTCGCCGGCCCTTTTCAGGAAAACCAGAGATGTCGACACGTCGTGAGTTCATCAAACAGCTATCGGTCGCTACAGGTGTCAGCGCCGCAGTCATGGGTCTCGGGCTGGCGCCGGGCAGACTACTGGCGGCCAGTGCGGGGGATTGGTTCATGCCCGACGAGGGTGACAGGCACGAACGCGCCTTCATTGCTTTCGGCGCACAGGATGCGATCTGGGAAGATTTCACCGCCGATGTGCAGGCTGCGCTGGGCCGCATCGCCCGCACCATTGCCCGTTATGAGCCGGTCACGGTGTTGTGTCGCAGTGGCGAACGCAGCCTCGCCGAAGAGTATTGCGGCACCCGCAACGTCACCTACGTGACCGCCGCGCTCGACGACATCTGGATGCGAGATATCGGCGCCAATTTTGTCATCGATGACAAAGGCGGGCTTGGCGCGGTGGACTTCAATTTCAACGGTTGGGGCAACAAGCAGCGGCACAGCAAGGATGCGAAAATCGCTGCGCGAGTGGCCGCCGATGCACAGGCGACCTACCTGCGCAGTGAACTGGTGGGCGAGGGCGGTGGTATCGAGGTCGACGGCCACGGTACCGGGATCATGACCGAAAGCAGCTGGATCAACAGCAACCGCAATCCCGGCTGGAGCAAGGCCGATGTCGAGGCTGAATTGAAGGAACGTCTGGGCCTGCGCAAAATCATCTGGCTGCCGGGGATCAAGGGCAAGGACATCACCGACGCCCACGTCGATTTCTATGCACGGTTCATCAAGCCCGGTGTGGTGATCGCCAACCTCGACAGCGACCCTGAATCCTACGATCACCAGGTCACGCTGGCGCACCTGGAGATTCTCAGGAAAGCCACCGACGCTGATGGTCG
The DNA here is from genome assembly GCF_029960145.1 of Pseudomonas sp. PS01299. Lineage (NCBI taxonomy): Bacteria > Pseudomonadati > Pseudomonadota > Gammaproteobacteria > Pseudomonadales > Pseudomonadaceae > Pseudomonas > Pseudomonas sp. PS01299. Next base: position 26,448 of record NZ_JASCPO010000069.1, read on the forward strand.
CAAACTGCAGATCCACACGATTTCGCCGCCACTCAAGCCGCGCAAGAGCAAGTTCAACCAGAACAACCCGGACTTCGCCGCCGGTTACATCAACTACTTCGTGATCAACGGCGCGATCATCGCCCCGGAATTCGGTGACAAGGAGGCCGATAAAAAGGCTTATGACCTGTTATCGAAGCTGTACCCGCAGCGCAAAGTCGAGTTGCTGAACATCGATGCGATTGCTGCCGGCGGCGGCGGGATTCACTGCGTGACCAGTCATCAGCCGCAAGCGTGATTGACTCTTTGGCCCATCAAGCCAACTATCGGCGCATAACAACATGACCGATGGGCCAGACCTTGATCGAACGACGTCAATTCAGCGGAGGCATGAAGGGTAAAAACCTCCGCTATCTGAATGAGCAAGCCGCCGAGACCCGCATCACCCGCACCGGTTTCCTGTTGCTGGAGCACTTCTCACTGCCGGCCTTCACCCAGGCGCTGGACACCATTATCACCGCCAACCTGTTGCGCGCCGGACTGTTCAGCTCGCGCACGTTCGGGCTGGGCGAGGGTGAAGTGATCAGCGATCTGGGGCTGGTGATTCGCCCGGATGCGCGGATTGACGCCGCCAGCCTTGCGGATCTGGACGTGCTGGTGGTGTGCGGCGGCTACCGCACTGAGCTGAAGGCCAGCGAGGAGTTGAACAGCCTGCTGCGCTCGGCGGCGGAGCGTGGGGTCAGTCTGGCTGGTTTGTGGAACGGTGCGTGGTTTCTCGGCCGCGCCGGGCTGCTCGATGGTTATCGTTGCGCGATCCACCCGGAACACCGTCCCGCACTCACGGAAATTGCCAAAGCCACTCAGGTCAGCAGCGAACCTTATGTGATCGATCGCGACCGGCTCACGGCATCGAGCCCGTCCGGGGCTTTCCATATGGCGCTGGACTGGATCAAGAGCCTGCACGGCAAGGCGCTGGTCGAAGGCATCGAGGACATTCTGGCGTTCGAGGAGTCGCGGTACCGGCGGATCAAACCGGATGAAAACCTCTGCGTCAGCGCGCCGTTGCGCGAGGTGGTCAAACTGATGGACGCCAACCTCGAGGAGCCGCTGGAGCTGGAGCAACTGGCAGTGTATGCCGGTCGCTCGCGGCGACAACTGGAGCGCTTGTTCAAGGAGCAACTCGGTACCACGCCGCAGCGCTATTACCTGGAATTGCGCATCACCGAAGCCCGGCGCCTGCTGCAACACACCGAGCTGTCGCAGATGGAAGTGCTGGTGGCGTGTGGTTTCGTTTCGCCGAGCCATTTCAGCAAGTGCTACAGCGCGTTTTTCGGTTATCGACCGTCCAGGGAAAAACGCCTGGTCAAATAACCCGCGCTGTTTCTACTGCCAGCCACAGACCGACCCCTGTGGTTGGTGTCAGAACCACTGGCTTAGCACAGACTAATGTGGGAGCGGGCTTGCTCGCGAAGGCGGTGTGTCAGTCAGCATATGAATTGGCTGACACGGCCCCTTCGCGGGGCCACCCCGCCCCCCCACCTTTAATTTGTGGGGTGTCACGCCCCCG
>NZ_JASCPO010000006.1:0-77530 GCF_029960145.1 Pseudomonas sp. PS01299
GGTGAGGGGATTCATCCCCGATGGGTTGCGAAGCGACCCCGCCGTTAACCAGAAAGGCAGGGGACTGCTGCGCAGTCCATCGGGGATGAATCCCCTCACCACAAAAGCCTCTTCTACACCAACGTTCATGCAGTTCCGGAGATCGCCATGTCCATCCTCCTCACTCACCCACTGTCCTGGAGCGCCGCCCTGCTGCTGCTCGACGCGCTGCTCTGGCACCTCGCTCCGTTCCAGCATCGCGCACCGAGAGTCGGCATTCGCCTGGCGCTGTTTCTGGCGTTCAGCGCACTGATCATCAACGCCGAGATCAGCCCGTTGCAGGCGCCGCTGTTCGCCGATGACCGGGTGATGCAACTGGGCGCAACGGCGTTGGGGATTGTCTGGTGGCTGTACGCCGCGCGGGTGCTCACCGAGGTGATCGGTCTGGCACTGATGCGGCGCATCGGCCACAGCGGTCGGCTGTTGCAAGACGTGATCGGTGCGCTGGTGTTTCTGGCGGCGATCGTCGCGGCCGCCGGCTATGTGCTGGAACTGCCGGTCAAAGGCTTGCTGGCGACCTCCGGGGTAGTGGCGATCGTCGTCGGTCTGGCATTGCAAAGCACCTTGAGCGACGTGTTCTCGGGGATCGTGCTCAACACCACCAAGCCGTATCAGGTCGACGATTTCGTGGTGATCGACGGTGTCGAGGGCAAGGTCATCGACATCGACTGGCGCGCCACGCATCTGTTGACCAGCAGCGGCACCCTGGCGGTGGTGCCGAACTCGGTGGCGGCCAAGGCGAAGATCGTCAATCTCAGTCGCCCGACCAACCTGCACGGGGTGTCGATCAGCATCAAGGTGCCGAATCACATTCGCCCGCGGCGGGTGCTCGACGCCCTCGACCGCACGCTGCAGGGCAGCAGCAGTCTGCTGCTCAATCCGCCGCCCAAAGCCGTGTTGAAAGAGGCCGGCGAGGAGATGTCGGAGTACGTCGCCAGCGGCTTCATCAGTGAGCTGAGCAAGAAAGGCGAAGTGCGCAATCAACTGTTCGACCTCGCCCATCGACATCTCGAAGCCGCAGGAATTTCCCGGCATCCCGATGGCGTGATCGAGCCCTCGACCCGCGCCCGGGCGTTGCTCGATGAAGTGAAAGTTTTCCGCTCGCTGAGCCATGAAGAACGTGATCGCCTCGCCGAATCGATGGTCGCGCAGCAATACGCGGCCGGTCAGGTGGTGCTGGGGCTGGATGAAGTGCCCGACAGTCTGTTTGTCATCGCCACTGGTGTGGTCAGTGCAACCGTGCCCGACGGCAACGGCCAGACCGAGGCCGGACGCATGGGGCCGAGCGAGGTCATGGGCGAACAGAGCATCCTCGCCGATACCCCGTCGCAAGCCACGTTCACCGCGCTGACGTCGAGCATCATCTATCGCCTCGACAAAGCGCTGACCCGCCAATGCATGGAGCAGCGCAGCGAAGTCGGCCAGGCGCTGAACAAATTGCAGGCGGTGCGACAGCAGAACAGCCGGCTGGCGTTGATGGCCAAACCGGTGGCGGTGCGCAAGGGTGGTTTTTTAGGTTGGCTGCAAAAGCGCTGATGCGAGAGCAAGATCAAGAGCCCCCCTCACCCCAACCCTCTCCCCCAAGGGGGCGAGGGGGAAAGGGAGCCGATCTCCGTGTACTTCAATTTCGGAGATCGGCTCGGTATTGCAGGTCGGCGTATCGCGAACAAACCCCTCGGTCAGTCCCCTCTCCCCCAAACGAGGGGAAAGGGAGCCGATCTCCGTGTACTTCAATTTCGGAGATCGGCTCGGTATTGCAGGTCGGCGTATCGCGAACAAACCCCTCGGTCAGTCCCCTCTCCCTCTGGGAGAGGGCTAGGGTGAGGGGCTTCAGGCATCACTTGGCCGTGAACTTGGTGTAGCTGTTGATCAGGTTGCGATAGTTCGGCAGGCGTTCGGACAGCAGATGCGCCAGGCCTTCCATGTCGTTGCGCCAGTCACCTTGCAGCTCGCACGCTACCGAGAACCAGTTCAGCAGGTGTGCACCGGCGGCCGACATGCGCGCCCACGCGGCTTGTTGCACGGTGGTGTTGAAGGTGCCGGAAGAATCGGTGACCACGAACACTTCGAAACCTTCAGCAATGGCCGACAGGGTCGGGAATGCTACGCAAACGTCCGTCACCACACCGGCGATGATCAGTTGCTTGCGGCCGGTGGCCTTGATCGCCTTGACGAAATCTTCGTTGTCCCAGGCATTGATCTGGCCAGGGCGCTGAATGAACGGTGCATCGGGGAATTGCTCGCGCAGCTCAGGCACGATCGGGCCGTTCGGGCCGGCATCGAAACTGGTGGTGAGGATGGTCGGCAGCTTGAAGAACTTGGCGATGTCGCCCAGCGCCAGCACGTTGTTCTTGAACTCGTTAGGGGTGAAATCCTGTACCAGCGAGATCAGACCGGTCTGGTGGTCGACCAGCAGCACGACCGCATCATCTTTGTTCAGACGCTTGTAGGGAACGCTCATGGGAAACTCCTCGGTGGATGGTTGTTGCGTGAGGCGCCGACCGGTTGGCCGGCGCTTTTTTGTAGTGATCAGAAAGCGAAACAGGAACAGCCGAACGCGCCCCAGAACCCGGCAAAGTCGCTGACCGGTGCGTTCGACAGTCGGGCTTTTTCATGGCTGTGCGCGTGCACTGCGCAGGCACCAACGCACTGGTGCACTTGCGCCTGCAAAGGCGAGTTCGGGCGCCAGTGGCCCGGCACCTTGACCACCGGCGACCAGTCCGGCAGCACAGGGATCGAGCGTGGGCCGAGGTCTTCGAAATCGCCGGCGGCGTAAACGATCTTGCCGCCGACCACGGTCAGCACCGACTCAATCCACTTGATCGCTTCTTCCTCGACGTGGAAGAAGTCCGCGCTCAGCGCCGCCAGATCCGCCAGTTGCCCGACCTTGATCTGGCCCTTCTTGCCCTGTTCCGACGAGAACCAGGCGCTGCCGTGGGTGAACAGTTCCAGTGCGGTAGTGCGTGGCAGACCTTCTTCGTACAAGGCCAGACCGCCGACGGTGCGACCGCTGACCATCCAGTACAGAGATGTCCACGGGTTGTAGCTGGAAACCCGCGTGGCATCGGTGCCGGCGCCGACCGGTATGCCTTCGGCGAGCATGCGTTTGATCGGCGGCGTGGCTTCGGCGGCTTTCGCGCCGTAACGGTCGACGAAGTATTCGCCCTGGAACGCCATGCGATCCTGAATCGCGATGCCGCCGCCCAGCGCCCTCACCCGCTCGATGTTCTGCGGGGTGATGGTTTCCGCGTGGTCGAAGAACCACGGCAGACCGTTGAACGGAATGTCACGATTGACCTTCTCGAACACGTCGAGCATGCGGCTGATCGATTCGTTGTACGTGGCGTGCAAACGGAACGGCCAGCGCTGCTCGACCAGATGGCGCACCACCGGTTCCAGCTCCTGTTCCATGGTCTGCGGCAGGTCCGGACGCGGTTCGAGGAAGTCTTCGAAGTCGGCGGCGGAGAACACCAGCATCTCGCCAGCGCCGTTGTGCCGCAGGTAATCGTCGCCCTGATGCAACTTGACGCTGCCGGTCCAGTTCTGGAAATCAGTCAGCTCTTCTTTGGGCTTCTGGGTGAACAGGTTGTAGGCGATGCGCACGGTCAACTGATCATCCTTGGCCAGTTGCTCGATCACCTGATAGTCATCTGGATAGTTCTGGAAACCACCGCCGGCATCGATCGCGCTGGTCAGGCCGAGGCGATTGAGTTCGCGCATGAACTGCCGGGTCGAGTTGACCTGATAGTCCAGCGGCAGCTTCGGCCCCTTGGCCAGCGTCGAGTACAGAATCATCGCGTTGGGTTTTGCCACCAGCATCCCGGTCGGATTGCCGTTGGCATCACGCACGATCTCGCCGCCCGGTGGGTTCGGCGTGTCGCGGGTGTAACCGGCGACGCGCAGTGCGGCACGGTTGAGCAGCGCGCGGTCGTACAGGTGCAGGACGAACACCGGGGTGTCTGGCGCGGCCTGATTGAGCTCTTCAAGAGTCGGCATGCGTTTTTCGGCGAACTGGAATTCGTTCCAGCCACCGACCACACGCACCCACTGCGGAGTCGGCGTACGGTCGGCCTGCTCCTTGAGCATGCGCAACGCATCGGCCAGCGACGGTACGCCTTCCCAACGCAGTTCGAGGTTGTAGTTGAGGCCGCCACGGATCAGGTGCAGGTGCGAGTCGTTGAGACCGGGGATCACGCAGCGCCCGTGCATGTCGATCACTTGCGTGGCCGAACCACGCAGGGCCATGGCCTGGGTGTCGTTGCCAACGACGACAAAGCGGCCGTCCTTGATCGCCACGGCACTGGCCAGCGGCTTGCTGCGGTCTACGGTATGAAATTGGCCATTGAACAGAATCAGATCGGCGTTCATCGCAGTTCCTTTCGAGTAGATGAATGGGTGTCAGCGTGACGGCTGTTTCGCCGGCTCGACGTGAGCATGGGCCTGACCGGCTTCCAGCCACGGCGCGAACAACCGGGTCACGCGGGGCATGAACACGTACACCACCGACAGGACGATGGTCAGGGTGATCAGGAACGTGGCGACCACGTAGTTGGAAAGCAGCGGATGCAGCTTGAGCAGCGGCCCCCAGATCAGCGGCACCAGCAGCGTGTGCGGCAGAATCACCAGCAGGGTGATCACCGCTTGCTTCCAGCGCGGCGGCGGCTTCGCGGCATCGGCCAGCGGCGCGAACCAGAATTCGTTGACCGGCGCGACTTCGGTCTGGTCGCCATCAGCGAGCATCGGCGCCGCCTCATCCACCAGCGCCTGGCGCTGCGGCGACTCCAGCCACAGCTGCATGGCCTCGGTGGAGGAAAAGCGCAGGACGCAGGTGTAGGTGTCGAGACCGGCCAGTTTGCCGCGCACCACGTCGACCCCGAGGTGACCGTCGCGCTGCCCGGCGACCCGGACGATGTTGCGCAACCATGCTTCGTAAGGCTGTTCAAACCCGGCCTTGACCCGGTGCTTGACGATCAGGGTCACGGTTTCACCGACCCCCGGTGCTTTTGGACTCAGGGCTTCAGGCATAACGCAGCACTCCGGGCAGACGAACATTGAGCGCCAGGCGTCCCGGCCCGGCGATAAACACAGTGGCGAACAGGATCAACAGCAACCAGCCGAATTGCCCCTCGGCCACACTCCATTGCGGATGCACGACCAGCAGCGCCACCAGCAGAACAAAAAGAATAGGCAAGCAGGCCAATCGCGCCAGCACCCCGGCGACGATCAGTAGCGGACAGAGGACTTCAGCGAAAATCGCCAGGCAGAGTGTGAGGTGCGCGCCGAGGTGGAACGGATCTTCGATCTGCTGCAATTGCGCGTTGAAATCCAGCAGCTTGGGCAAACCGTGGACCCACAGCAGGAACAGCCCGCCGCTGACCCGCAGAAACAGCAGACCGACATCCTGTGCCTGTTCATCGTGTTGTGATGCGCTCATGACCCTACCCTTTAATCCTTATCGGGTTGAATCATGCTCGGTGCGGGCGAGGGAAAATTGAATGGATGTGCTCTCTTTCAGGCGAGTCGGATTCCTGTGCGAGCGAGCCTGGTGCGGGCGGCGATCCGACAGTGGCGTCCGGTCAGCCAGCATCATTGTTGAATGACACACCGCTTTCGCGAGCAAGCCCGCTCCCACAGGGAAATTTGGCGCGTCAGGAATGCGGGATATCCAGCGGCGCCGCCATGAACTGGCTGATCCGCGAACGCAGCCAGCGCTCGGCCGGGTCGTTATCGTGCACCCCGCTCCAGGCCATCGACAGCTGTGCGGCGTCGATCGGGAACGGTGGATCTTCAGCGCGCAGGTTGCAGCCTTCGACAAGTGCGCAGGCGGCATAGTCCGGCACGGTGGCAATCATTTCAGTGCCGGCGAGCAACGCACGCAAACCGCTGAACTGCGGCACGCCGAGCACCACGCGCCGACGCCGGCCAACCTTGGCCAGGTCCAGGTCAATGTTGCCGCTCAGGTCGCCGGAGAACGACACCATTGCGTGCGGGCGCTCGCAGTATTCGTCCAGCGTCAGCGGCCCCGGGCGATCATCGCCGCGTAGCACTTTGCAGGGAATGTCGCGCAGTTTCTTGCGCTTGGCGTTGGCCGGCAGATCGGTGGTGTAACTGACCCCGACCGAGATTTCCCCGGACGCCAGCAGCGCCGGCATCAACAGATAATTGGCACGGCGCACCACCACGACAATCCCCGGTGCTTCCTGCTGAAGCTGTCGCAGCAGCGGCGGAAACAGACCGAACTCGGCGTCGTCCGACAGGCCGATGCGGAACACGTCGCAACTGCTCGCCGGGTCGAACTCCTTGGCCCGGCTGACCGCGCCGGAGATCACATCCATCGCCGGTTGCAGCTCCTGCAGAATCGCCAGCGCGCGGGCGGTCGGCTCCATGCTGCGACCGTTGCGCAGCAGCAACGGATCATCGAACAGGTCGCGCAAACGACCCAGCGCCGCACTGACCGCCGGTTGGCCCATGAACAGTTTTTCAGCGACGCGGGTCAGGTTCTTTTCGAACATCAGCGCTTCGAAAATCACCAACAGGTTCATGTCGACGCGACGCAGATCGTTACGGTTCATGGGCTCGTGTTCCTTGCTTGAGAAGTCGTGTTCAGTCAGGTGCGATAGCGCCGTACTTTACTCGATCAACGGTACGTTGGCCGCGCGTTTGTATGGGCCGTATTCCACCGGTATCCATTGGAAGTGTTTGTCGAGGGCAGCGACTTGCAGCGATGTGCTGAGTTCAACGTTTTGCGGCGCAATTAACAACGTTTAACTCGTCAGTCTTCCGGCCCCGTCCAACAATGAAACCCTCTGCGAAACATTGTTTTTTTGACCAGAGGGAAACGTGCCGAGCGTGCGTTGCCCCCCGACACGGACATTGGCCATGGCTCACTTACAACAAACAGTCGCCCTCGCCCCCTCCAGCGAATTCCGCACACCGCGCATCGGCGGCCTCAGTCCGCAACGCGAACGGCGGGCCAAACAGTTGATCCTCGATCGCCTGGGTGAAAGCCTGGAAGTCACCGAGCTGGCAGAGGCCTGTTCGTTGTCACGCAGTCATTTTTCCCGGGCGTTCAAATGCAGTACCGGACTCTCGCCACAGGACTGGATCCGCACCCAGCGCATCGCTCGCGCCAAGCAGTTGATCCGGCTCACCCACTTGAGCCTGACGCAGATCAGCCTGGAATGTGGCTTCTGTGATCAGGCACATTTCTGCCATATCTTCACCCGCAGCGAAGGGATCAGCCCTTTCGCCTGGCGGTGTCGTGAGGTGCCGGGCATGAAGCCCGAAAGACCGCAACCAGCGGCCGCGCCTGTCGGCATACGCCTGGCGGTCTAGACGCTGCCGCGCGCCAAGCTCATTTCCCTGCGCTTCATTGCTGCCTCAAACGCTGCGCCACTTGCGCCACCCGCTCGCCCAGGTGTGCCGCCGTACGCCGATCTTCGAGCGGCGGCGCCTGCTCGGGGGGCTGTTCGACATTGGATTGGGACATGGCCCCGAGCGCGCTGCCCAGACGATTCAACTGTCCATCGAAGCAGCCCGCCACCGAGCGCGCCGGGAGCAGGTCGAGCCCCACCCAGATCATCGAATGCTGCGCGGCGAACACCGCCATTTGCAGCAATGTATTGAGCTTGTCGCCGCACAGGCTTCCGGAATTGGTGAACCCGGCGGCAACCTTGTTGCGCCACGGTTTCGCCAGATAGAACGCCGCGCTGGCCTCCATGAAATGCTTGAAACCCGCCGACGCGCTGCCCATGTAAGTCGGCGCACCGAAAATGATCGCGTCGGCGCGGTGCAACTCATCCCAATAGAACTCGACTTCTTCTACCGCCACCAACCGACAGGTACTGCCCAAGTGCCGTTCGACGCCCTGCGCCACGGCTTCTGCCATGACGCGAGTGTGGCCATAGCCGCTGTGATAGACCACCACCACGTTGCTCATTGCGCCGTCCTCCGCTCGGGTGCACTCCATTGCAGCCATCAGGTCCTGGCCTGAGGCCAGGCTTGATTCAGCGGATTTTTGGGGTTGAAGCGAACACAGACGAGTTAATCGTTGTTAATTGTCCGCGAGACAAAGCGCTGGTCTGAACATTGCAGCGGGCAAAAATGCCGATCGCAGCATCACTTTCGAGCATTGCCGGCAATCTGCACGTTGCACTGATGCCAGAACCTGCGGAATATGTCCGCAAAACTGCGGATTAGAAGGCTTGCGTGCCGCTGACGCTGATCCGCGCTGCCCTTCACGGAGGCTTCACACGCCGTGGGCAGGATTATAAAAATTTCGCAGGAGTGAGCTGTTGAGTCTTCCCCCGAATCAGGCCCTCGGTTTCGGCCCCTATCGGATTCAGCCCGGCAAACGGCTGCTGCTTGAAGGCGAGCAGCCGTTACGCCTGGGCCGACGTGCCATGGATATTCTGCTGATCCTGCTGGCGCATGCCGGCGATGTCGTGAGCAAGCAGCAACTGATTGCCGGCGTGTGGCCGGACAGCGTCGTCGAAGACATCAATCTGCGGGTGCACATGGCGGCGTTGCGCAAAGCCCTGGGCGACGGTCAGGGCGGGCAGCGATACATCGTCACGGTGGCGCAGCGCGGCTACAGCTTTGTCGCACCGATCAGGCTGCAATCGATCGAACAGCACACCTGTGCAGAGACCGGCACCCGGCATAACCTGCCACTGCGCCGCACGCGAATGATCGGCCGCCAGCCGCTGGTCGACAGCCTGATCAGGCAGTTGCCGCGCCAGCGCTGCATCACGCTGGTCGGCCCCGGCGGCATCGGCAAAACCACCGTGGCCCTGCGCGTTGCCGAGCAGATGATCGGCCACTATCGGGACGGTATCCGGCTGCTGGATCTTTCGCCGATCAACGACGCACGAATGATCTGCTCGCACCTGGCGGCCCTGCTGGATGTGGTGCCGCATGACAACGATCCGCTGACCCACCTCGTCAATGCGCTGCGCGAGCGCCAGATGCTGCTGGTAATCGACAATTGCGAACACCTGATCGACGCCATGGCACTGCTCAGCGAGAGCATTTTGCGCGGTGCGCCGCAGGTTCACATTCTGGCCACCAGCCGCGAGAGCCTGCGTGCCGAAGGCGAGTATGTGCAACGTCTCGAATCCCTCGATTACCCGCCGCCTATTGCCGTGCTTGATCGTGCGCAGGCGTTGAGTTTTTCGGCACTGCAACTGTTTGCCGAACGCGCCCTGGCCGCGCACGAGGGCTTTGAATTGAGCGACGCCGAGTTGCCCGATGCGCTTGAAATCTGTCGGCGTCTGGACGGCATTCCGCTGGCGCTGGAGCTGGCGGCGGCGCAGGTTGGAGAACTCGGCCTGCAGGGTTTGCTCAGCCAGCTGCAAGGGCGTCTGCCGGTAGTGGCGGCCGGCAACCAGAGCAGCGTGGAGCGCCATCAGACGCTGCGTGCCACGCTGGACTGGAGCTTCAACCTGCTCACCGATTGCGAACAGACCTGCCTGCGCCGGCTCGGCGTGTTTCGGGGTGGCTTCACGCTGGAGTCCGCCGCTGCGGTGATCGGTGGACAGCAGATCCAGCCCGGCGAGGTGTTCGGTTCGATCACACAACTGGTCGCCAAATCGTTGCTCAACGTCGAAGTCGGTGACGAGGAAGTGTTCTATCGGTTGCTCGACACCACGCGCCGCTATGCCCTGGAAAAACTCGAGCAAGGCGCCGAACTCGCCGAAACCCGCGAACGCCACGCTGAACGTTGTCTGGCGCTGATGTATCAGGCGCAGACCGATTGGGAAACGACCTCAACCGCCCTGTGGATCGAACGCTACGCACGCGGTCTGGAAGACCTGCGCGCGGCGCTCGACTGGAGTCTGAACGGTGCAGGCCCCGATGATGTGGGGATTTATCTGGCCGCGACCTCGGCGCCCCTGTGGCAAGAGTTGTCGCTGCTCAAGGAATACGGCGGTTACGTGCGTCAGGCGCTGGCCCTGCTGGAAAACGCTGCCGAACCTTGCCCTCGGGTGAAGATCGCGCTGAAACTGGCGCTCGGCAGCGCCTGCTACCACACCTGGGGTGGTACCCCGGAAACCATCGCCGCATTCGTCGATGCCCATGCGCTGGCGCAAACGTACGACGACGTGGCTGGCCAACTGCGTGCGGTGTCCGGGCACATGGCGGTCAACCTCAGCTGTGGCCACTATCGGTCGGCGCTGGAACAGAGCGAGCAGTTTGATCGGCTCGGCCTGCACGGCGACCCGCAGTTGTCGCTGAGTACACATCGCCTGCGGGTGTTGGCGCTGCATTACGCCGGCGACCAGCAGCAGGCACGCCTGCATGCCGAGCAAGTGATTCAGCGCATGGCGCAAAACGGCAACCCCAACCGCTTCACCCATGGCTTCGGCGTGCAGTACGACCAGAGCGTCGCCTCGCTGACGGTGCTGGCCCGGGTGTTGTGGCTGCAAGGTTTCCCTGAACAGGCCTGGCGTACGGCCAGGCAGGCACTGGACATCGCCGTGCAAATCAACCACGGCACCTCGATCTGCTACACCTTGGCGCTGGCCAGTTGCCTGATTGCTCATTACAACGGTGACCCGCAAAACGCCCGTGCTTTGCTGCAGCTGTTGCTGGAGCAGGCGCAGAAGCATTCCGTATTGCTGTTCTATCGCTGGGCACGGCAATACGCGCAGGTCCTCGACGCCGATGCCGCCGTGCCGATAGCGACCGATGACAGCGGTCTGATCAGAGAAATCATGGTGACCCTGGACAGCCGCTTTGTTGATGATGCGTTGCTTGAGCGGGCACACAGCGGAGCGGCAGGCTGGAGCACGGCGGAGATTCTGCGGGCTCGGGCCGATCGGATGTTGATTGAAGATTCGGCTTGCCCCGACAGCAACACCCGGCAAGCCGAAAAGGTCTTGCTCCAGGCACTGTCGATCGCGCAAACCCAGGGCGCGCTGGCCTGGGAACTGCGCAGCGCCACTTCGCTGGCGCAGTTGTGGCAACGGCAGAACCGCTACCGCGAAGCACTGGAGTTATTGAACCCGATCTATCAACGCTTCACCGAGGGCTACGCCACCCCGGACCTGCGCAAGGTGCGCTGGTTACTCGACGAGTTGGGCCGCCAACTGCGAGCCTGACACCCAACGACTGCGGCTGACGAAGCGCGCATGCCGACGCTCGTACTCGTTGGATTCACCGCTGCGTTCCAGTTGTTCGCGGGCGTATCGACGAGTGGTGTTGAGCATGCGATAGCGCAACCCGGCACTGCCCCGCTCCACCGCCAGCAAAGACTTCTGCGCCAACCGATCAATCATCAGGGCCAACGTCGACGGAAGTAATTGCGCGCAACTGATGACGCCCATCGCCGCATCAATGGCAAACGCCGTTTTGAAGACCGACAGGCGTTGCAGCACCCGCTGTTCCTGCTCACTCAGGTGCTGATAGCTCCAGTCCAGCGCGGCTTTCAGGGTTTGATGGCGTGGCACGGCAGTACGCCGACCATGGCTGAGCAGCTGTAAACAATTGTCGAGTTGAGACTGCAAGCCGACCAACGCCAGCGCATCAATGTGCGCCGCCGCCAGTTCAATCGCCAGTGGCAGCCCATCGAGCCGCCGACAGATGTCGCGCACAGCATTGAGATCCTGTTCACGCAGGGTAAAACCCTGCTGCCGGGCTCGGGCACGACTGACAAACAATTGCACGGCCGAATAGCTCATGGTCTCTTCGACACTGCCCAACGCTGAGGACTTGGGAATGGCCAGTGGCGGCAGGGTTTGCACGGTCTCCAGACTGGCCTGCAATGCTTCGCGACTGGTCGCAAGAATCGACAACCGTGGCGCGGCCTCCAGTAAACGTTCAACCAGAGCCTTGCAGGCTTCACGCAGATGCTCGCAGTTATCCAGCACCAGCAAGCTGTGACGCGCTGCCAGCGTGACGAGATCGGTTTCGAGGGTGTGCAACAGATAATCGAGCAGTGGCGTAGCGTCGTTGACTACCGCCAGGTCCACCAGCCAGACCCCGTCGCGAAAATGCTGTAACAGCAACTCTGCAGCACGCAACGCCACCGTGGTTTTGCCGACACCCGCAGGCCCCGTCACGGTCATCAATCGGCACAGTGGCAATTGCCGCACCATCGAGCCCACCACTGAATCGCGACCGGTCACCGGCGTCAGCCGCACAGGCAGGTTGTGTTGTGGCGCTTGCAGGTGTTCCAGGGCCACGTGCTCGAAATTGTCGCCGTGCACCGGAGCAACGAAGCTGTAGCCACATTGCGGCACATTGACGATGTAGCGCTGGCCGTTCTCACCGTCACCGAGCGCCCGGCGCAGGGCGGCAATGTGGACGCGAAGATTGATCTCTTCGACCACCGAAGTGGGCCAGACCCGTGCAATCAACTCTTCCTTTCTGACCACTCGGCCTGCACGCTCGACCAGCACCTGCAGAATATCCAGCGCACGCCCGCCCATGCGCAGTTGCCGATCCCCGTCGAGGATCAGCCGTTGGCGCAAATGAAAGGCGTAAGGGCCGAAATACAGGACTGACGCCGAGTGCAAATCGTTGAGGCTGTTCATGCCAACTATCTTGGCAGCCTGCGATGACGGCACAACCTTCACACAGGGCGCAGCACGGACATCCGGGTGCGCACAACGGACAGAACCGCTCTAGCTGAACTGTTCGCGGTATTGCACAGGCGTAAGGCCAAGTTTTTCCGCGAACAACAGACGCATGTGCCGAACACTGCCAAAACCACTCTTGTAGGCCACGGTTTTCAAAGGCAGGTCAGTGGTTTCCAAAAGATTTCGTGCGCAGTCGATACGCGCACTTTGCAGGAACTCCATCGGCGTCATATTGATGTCGCGGACAAACGTCCGCGCGAAGTGCCGTGCACTCATGTTGGCCAATCCTGCCATGCGCTCGACACTGAACACTTCGTCGAGATGGTCCAGGACGTAATTCTGTACTCGGGTGATCGGTGTTTCCTGAGGCGCCACCGCCGCCATCAAGGGGCTGAACTGCGCCTGTCCGCCTTGACGTTTCATTACCACCAGCAGCACTTTGGCGACGTCCTGGGCCAACTTCTTGCCGTGATCCTGCGCCACCAGCGCCAGCGCCAGGTCGATGCCGGCCGTGACCCCGCCAGAGGTGATCAGATTGCGATCCTCAATGAAAATCTGGTCGGTGGCGACGCTCGCCTTTGGAAATGCCTTGATCAGGCGTTCGGTGTAGTTCCAATGAGTGGTCACCCGATAGCCGTCGAGCAACCCGGCATGGCCGAGCACGAAGGCACCGGTGCAGATCGAACCATATCGCTCGGCACAGGGCACCGCCGCTTTCAGCCAGGCCAGCAACGCCGGGTGTTTTTCGTTGTAAGCCCCCGGCCCTCCTGGCACCAGCAGCAAATCGTAGCGCTCAAGGGCTTGTTCGATATGCCGGTCGGTGTGTACCAGCACACCGTTGGACGCACGCAACGGCCCGCGCTCGGTGCCAAGGGTCGTCAGCTGATAGTGCGACTCCGGTTTCAAATAGCGATTGGCCACCGAAAACACTTCCAGCGGCCCGGCCATGTCGAGCAGCAGAAAGTCGGGGAACAACACCATGGCCACGGTTTTCATGGGGTACACATCACTGATAATGAAAAATGGACGGACAAGACTGGCTGAGCATTATGGCCAACTGCGACACAATCGTCGGAAAAAAATACGTGATCAAGCGCACACAACTGTCAACCAGAAAGGGACAGTATTTCAATTTCCATCTACTTATTACCCCGAAGAGTAAACAGTAACCTTCTCCTCACTCGGACGAATTCACGTCCCCCCAGGAGATTTCATCATGCTGACTCTTCGCAAAGCCTCCGATCGTGGCCTCGCCAATCATGGCTGGTTGAAGTCGTTCCACACCTTTTCCTTTGCCAGCTACCGCGACCCGCGTGAACAGGGTTTTTCCGACCTGCTGGTGATCAACGATGACCGCGTTGCCGCCGGAAAAGGTTTCGGCCAGCACCCGCATCGCGACATGGAGATCTTTTCCTACGTGCTCGAAGGTGCGCTGGAACATAAAGACACGTTGGGCACCGGCTCGGTGATCCGCCCTGGCGACGTACAACTGATGAGCGCCGGCAGCGGCGTGGCGCACAGCGAGTTCAACCATTCGGCCACCAAGCCCGTGCACTTTTTGCAGATCTGGATTGTGCCGGAGATCAGCGGCGCCAAACCGCGCTATCAACAGGAGCACTTCAGTGCGCAAAAAAAACGTGGTCGCCTGCAACTGATCATCTCGCCGGACGGCAGCGATGGTTCGCTGACAGTACGCCAGGATGCGCGGGTTTACGCCGGGTTGTTCGACGGCAAGGAAAGCGCCACCCTGAAACTGTCGGCCAACCGTTACGCCTACGTACATGTGGCTCGCGGCAGTGTTGAACTCAATGGCCAGTTGCTGCAGGAAGGTGATGGCGTGCGGGTTCGTGAGGAACAGGCATTGACCCTGAGCAATGGCGTGGATGCCGAAGTCCTGGTGTTTGACCTGCGTCCGCAAGAGCTGCCGCAAATGCCATGAGGCATGGGTTTTCAAAGCCAACAAAAACGGCCTTCGATTGAAGGCCGTTTTTTTATTTTGGCAACACCGATGATGGCAACTCGGCAGGCTTGGCAGCACCGACATCTTTGCCCGCCTGAACCGCCGCCAAGGTTGTTTGTATCGCTGCATACAGGTTGGCCTGACTGGCGAAATAGCCACCAACGACAATGCTGACCACACCAAACAGATGCACAGCCGTTGCCATCCAGACGTTGGCATTGACGGTACCCGCCTTTTTGAGCGCCTCTCTGGACTCGATGGCAATGCCTTGAATCATCGAGTCGTAGCGTTTATCCCGTTCGACCTGAATGCGCTCATTCGCCTTGTCTCGCTCTGCCTGGGAGCAAAGGAACTCTCGGATATCTGCATGCACTCGCTCTACCCGAGCATCCATCCTTGCCTCGATGGTCTCGATCCTGGCGTTGAATTCTTCACGGCTGATAGCGTTCATGGCTTGTGTGTTACGACCTTTGCTCAATGTGTCGAAGCTTTGATATTGCTCGAATTCCCTGGCTTTCAATCCGATCCCCTTCCCTGGGTTAGCGATACCTTCTCTGGCGCACCGATTTCCTGGCGCTGCGAGTTGCATCAACCTTAGGACTGGCGCTCCAAGCCCACAAGCCGGCAGATTCTGCTGTGGATGTAGGGCGTTTCATCAGACGATGTAGCTTCTCCAAAGCGCTTTGAGCCGTCACTCATTCTCCAGTGCAAACGCCTCGACAATCTGCTCAATCACCGCCCTGACCCGTGCGGTGTGGCGCAAGTCCGCGTGGGTCACCAGCCAGACCTCATACGGTTGCGGGCGATTGCGCTCCGGCCAAAGCCTGATCAGGCCATCGCGCTCGCCCATGTATACCGGAATTTCTCCTACGCCCAGGCCAGCCGCAATCGAGCGGCGTACCAGCAGACTGGAGCTCAGACTGGCGACAATCCGCCCGCGATGCAGCGGTTCGCAAACCAGCGTCATGTCCTTGTGCGTCTGCAAATACGGTTGGTAGACCACCAGATCATGGCCTTCGAACGCGGTACCCTGAGGCGGGATGCCATGGGCGTCGATATACGCCTGTGATGCGAACAATCCCACGGGCCAGCGCGCAATCCGCCGCGCGATCAGATCGGGATTGTCAGGCCGGGTATTGCGCACAGCGATGTCGGCCTCGCGCTTGGCCAGGCTGAGGATCTGCGTGGAGGCGTCGAGTTGCACACGCACGTCCGGGTGCTGCGCGTGCAGGCGGCTAATGGCCGGGATCAGGAAGTCGATGGCCAGCGAGTCGGTAGTGCTGACGCGTACGGTGCCGGTCAGACGATCATCCAGGCCCTGAATCTGCCGCTCAAGTTCCAGCGCCGAATGCTCCATTTTTTCCACGCTTTTGAGCGCGACCTCGCCGACCGCGGTCAATGCGTAGCCGTCGGAGGTGCGCAGGAACAAGGTCGCGCTCAGGGACTTTTCCAGCGCCGTGATCCGTCGCCCGACAGTCGCCTGATCCACCCCCAAAACCCGCGCTGCGCCGCGTAATGTCGACTCCCTGCATACCGCGAGAAATACCCGCGCATCATCCCAGTTCATGCTGCCCGCCCCATGCAAATTTGCATCACTATAAAGCCAAATCGCTGCATTACCGCAGCAAAGATAGCCGATATTCTGAGCGCCATAGACCTTCCTCAGGATCGCTGTCATGCGTACATCAACCTCAGCCTTACCGATTTTCTCGGGACTCTGCGCCAGCCTGGTCGGCATTGGGCTGGCACGTTTTGCCTACACACCGCTTATTCCCTCGCTGATTCAGGCGCAGTGGTTTTCTGCCAATGACGTGGTCTACCTCGGCGCAGCCAATCTGGTCGGCTATCTGATCGGCGCCCTGCTCGGCCGGCCGATAGCGCGGCAACTGGGCAATAAAAACGCCCTGCGACTGATGATGCTGCTGGTCACCGCAGCGTTTTTTGCCTGTGCATTTCCATTGTCGGTGAGCTGGTTCTTTGGCTGGCGGTTGCTGTCGGGGATTACCGGCGGCGCCATTATGGTGCTGGTGGCGGCGACTGTTCTGCCCCACGTGCCGGCATCCCGCAAAGGGCTGGCCAGCGGTGCGATTTTTCTCGGTATCGGCCTGGGCATCGCCGCCTCCGGAACCCTTGTCCCGCCCTTGTTGAATATGGGCCTGCCCGCCACCTGGTTGGGACTGGGCGGATTGTCGTTGTTGCTGACCGCGATCAGCTGGTTTGGCTGGCCTGCTGATCTACCGCACCCGACCGCCATTCACGCAGGCGCGACGGTTGAGCCAACGCCCTCCGCCGTCTATTTGCTGTTCGGCCAATACGCATTCATGGCCGCAGGTCTGGTGCCGGCCATGGTGTTTCTGGTGGATTACGTGGCTCGCGGGCTCGGTGCCGGGGCGCAGATTGGTGCACTGGTTTGGGTGATGTATGGCCTGGGCGCAATTGTCGGCCCGGTAAGTTACGGCTTTCTCGCGGACCGGCTTGGCGCGCGGATGGGCATCCGGCTGGTATTGGTGGTGCAGGCGATTGCGCTGGGACTGCTGGCGGTTTCCCACTCTTTCATCGCGTTAGCCGTGCTGGCAGTGATCATCGGTTCATTCCCGCCCGGCATCGTCCCGCTGGCCTTGGCCCGCGTGCATGAGCTGGTGCCGGATCACCATCGCCAGCAAATCGCCTGGAGCCGCGCGACCGTATCGTTTGCCACGTTTCAGGCGCTGGCCGGATTTGCCTATTCGGCGCTGTTCAATGCCACGGGCGGTCAGCACGCAATGCTCTTCGTGATCGCCGCAGGGGCGATTGCCGTGGCGATCCTTCTGGAGCACGCCCTGAAATGGCTGCCCTCAGCGACTGAACCACGCGTCTGTGAAAATTGAAGGGAATCATTGCCCGCGGGCTGCGCTCCCATCTTCAGAACCTAAAGCAACAGGAATCGACATGACTTTGCCCAACGAAATGACCCGGATCGAAATCACTCAACCCGGTGGCCCGGAAGTCTTGCAAGCCAAACGTGTGTCCCTGCCCGTCGCGGCAGCCGGCGAAGTGCTGATCCGCGTGCATGCCGCCGGGATCAACCGCCCCGACGCCCTGCAACGCGCCGGCAAATACCCGATGAAGCCGGGCATGAACCCGATCCCCGGTCTGGAAGTGGCCGGCGAAGTGGTGGCGCTGGGTGCCGGTGTCAGTCAGTTTGCCGTGGGGGACAAGGTCTGCGCGCTGACCAACGGTGGCGGTTACGCCGAATACTGCAACGTCCCGGCCGGGCAAACCCTGCCGATCCCCGATGGACTGGATTGGGTGCAGGCCGCCGCTATCCCGGAAACCTTCTTTACCGTGTGGGCCAACCTGTTCGGCCTCGGCGACGCTCAGCGCGGTCAGCGCGTGCTGATTCACGGCGGCACCAGCGGCATCGGCACCACCGCGCTGATGCTGTGCCGCGAGTTCGGCATCGAAGCCTTCGCCACCGCCGGCAGTGCCGATAAATGCGCGGCAATCAGCAAACTGGGTGGGCAGCCGATCAATTATCGCGAGCAGGATTTCGCCACGGTCATCGCCGAAAAAACTGCAGGCCAGGGGGTGAACGCGATTCTCGACATCATGGGCGCCTCGTACCTCAACGGAAATGTCAGCGCGCTGGCGATGGATGGCCGGCTGGTGATGCTGGGCTTTCTTGGTGGCGGCAAGGCCAACGACATCGACCTGCTGGCGATCATGGCCAAGCGTGCGGTGATCACTGGCTCGTTGCTGCGAGCGCGCACCGCAGAGGAAAAAGCCGAAATTGCCGAGCAACTGCGCGAACACGTGTGGCCGGCGCTTAACGCCGGACGCTGCCTGCCGATCATCGATAAGGTTTATTCGCTGAACGATGCCGCCCAGGCGCATGCGCGCATGGAAGGTGGCGACCACATCGGCAAAATCGTCCTGCGCGTGGGCTGAGCTGCAGCATTTTGTAATCGTTGCGAGTAGACGGTGGTCGAAAAAGTCACGCGCAGACCGAGCCTTCTGGTAAAAAGCCTTCTTTGTCTGCGTTGTGGTGAACCGTTTAATGTTCCTGTCCTTCATGACCCGTTTGCGTCGTCGCCGTCTGGCGTTCGCCTGCATGGCTGCGCTGATCATTGGCGTGCCGACGAGTTGTGCGGTGCTCGAACACACCGAGCGCAAACTGCTGTTTCGCATCGAACCGGGCACGGCCGGCTGGTATCACGGCTTGCCGGGCAGCGTGCAGGAACTCGACTTGCAGCCCAAGAGCTTCAAGGCCGGGCAGAATATTCATGCCTGGTGGTGGCCCGCAGAACGACCGAACGCTCCGGCGATTCTCTATCTGCATGGCGTGCGCTGGAACCTCACCGGACAGCTGTTCCGCATCGAGCAATTGCGCGCGGCCGGCTACTCGGTACTGGCGATCGACTACCGTGGTTTCGGCCAGAGCAAGGGCGATCTGCCTTCGGAAAGCAGCGTGTACGAAGATGCCCGTGTGGCGTGGGAGCGCTTCAAACTGCTGCAGCCCGACCCGAGCAAGCGCCTGATCTACGGTCACTCCCTGGGCGGTGCCGTGGCGATTGATCTGGCCGCCGAACTCGGCCAGGACGCGGCTCGGGACCATACCCCGCTGCCGGTCAAAGGCCTGGTGATCGAGTCGACTTTCACCTCTCTCGCCGATGTGGCGGCGGCGGTGGCCAACACCTCGCTGCCGGTACGCTGGCTGCTGTCGCAGAAATTCGACTCCATCGACAAGATCGCCGAAATTCACATGCCGCTGCTGGTGGTGCACGGCATGGCCGACGCGTTCGTGCCGCCGCGCTTCAGCGAGCAGCTGTTCAACGCCGCCCGACAACCGAAACGATTGCTTCTGGTGCCGGGTGCCACCCACAACAACAGCATGGCGCTGGGCGGGCAGAATTATCGCAAGGCGATCGATGCGCTGATGCAGTCCAAACCCGCGCCGCGCGTGGCCGGCCCAGCATTGGTGCGCAGTGCGCAGGATTCCTAGCGATAGCCGCGAGCCTGCAGATCGAACAGCTTGGCGTAGTGCCCGTTTGCAGCGATCAGGCTGTTGTGATCGCCCTTCTCCAGTATCCGTCCGCCCTCCAGCACCATGATCTGATCGGCATTGCGCACACTGGAAAAGCGGTGGGAAATCAACAAGGTCATGCGCCCTTCGGTGTGCTGGCTGAAATGCTCGAACACTGCCGCTTCCGCTGCCGGATCCAGCGCCGAGGTCGGTTCGTCGAGAATCAGGATGTCGGCATCGCGGCGCATGTACGCCCGGGACAAGGCAATCTTCTGCCATTGCCCGCCCGATAACTCCTGACCGCCAGCAAACCAGCGGCCCAACTGCGTGGCATAGCCACGGTCGAGGCCTTCAATGAACGGCGCGGCCATGCCTTCGGCCGCTGCGGCCTGCCAGCGCGATTCATCGTTGAACGCCGAGGTATCCCCCACGCCGATGTTTTCACCCACGGTGAACTGGTAGCGAATGTAGTCCTGAAAAATCACGCCGATACGCCGCCGCAAGGTGTTCTCTTCCCAATCCTGCAAATCGCTGCCATCAAGCAGAATCCGCCCCTGATCGGGCCGATACAGGCGCGTCAGCAATTTGATCAGCGTGGTTTTGCCTGAGCCGTTCTCCCCCACCAGCGCCACACTCTTGCCCGGGACCAGGTGCAGGTCGATGCCTTCCAGTGCTGCACGGCTGGCCCCCGGATAGCGGAAACCGACGTTTTCAAAGCGCAGGCCATCACCCGGATGCGCGCCGACGGTGAGATGACCGCAATCAGCCAACACCGGTTCGGCCAGATACTCATACAGGCTCGACAGGTACAGACCGTCCTCATACAAACCGCTGATCGCACTCAGGCTGCTGCTGACCGCACTCTGCCCCTGCTTGAACAACACCAGGTACATGGTCATCTGACCGAGACTGATATTGCCGTGCACCGCATCGATCACCACCCAGGCATAAGCCAGATAGAACGCCCCTGTACCGAGCAAGCCGAGACCGAAACCCCAGCCATCACGACGCAATGTCAGGCGCCGATCCTCGGCGTAGAGCTTGGCAAAAGTGTCCCGATAACGCTGCAGCAGCAACGGCGCAAAGCCGAACAGCTTGACCTCTTTGATGTAGGCCTCATGGGACAGCAAGGTTTCGACGTAATTTTGCTGACGACTCTCCGGGGCCCGGCGGGTGAACAGGCGGAAAGCGTCGCCGGAGAAATGCGCCTCGGCAAAGAACACCGGCAACGCGCCGATCACCAGCAACAGCAGTGCCCACGGCGAAAAATGCACCAGCAGCACACCGAAGCTGATCAGCATGATCAGGTTCTGGATCAACCCCAGCGACTTCATCACCAACGCCAGCGGCCGGGTCGAGGCTTCGCGGCGCACGCGCACCAGCTTGTCGTAGAACTCGGAGTTCTCGAACTGCACCAGCGACAGGGTCTGCGCCTTTTCCAGAATCAGCGTGTTGACCTTCTGCCCCAACTGCACCCGCAACAACGACTGCTGCACCGAGAGCGCCCGTTGTGTACCGGACAACAACGCCAGCACGCCCGCCTCCATCAGTACATAACGCAACACCGGCCACAGCGGTGCATCGCCCAGCTGCGCGTGCAACTGCATCGCCGTCACCACCGCGTCGACAATGCGCTGGCCCAGCCACGCGGCCAGCGCCGGCAGAACGCCGGCAATCAGGGTCGCCAGCACCAGGCCCAGAAATAAACCGCGTGAAGTCGCCCAGACCAGCAACAGGGCGCGCCGGGCCTGATCGAACAGGGCGTTGAAGCGGGAAATCAAAGGCATGGCAGAACAAGCTCGATAGGTCGTACAGGGTGTCATGGTACTCCGCAGGTTTTATCCGTGCTGAAGCGCGGCGTTTTCAGAAGAAAAACATCTGGAAAAACTCTGGCCGTTGCGGCGTCCAATGCTTTGCTATGGTTTAACCGCCTTTCGCGGAACCTGGCGAAAATCGCCTCTCTCCGCGCCTACTGCCAGGAACGCCATCATGCGAATCAATCCCTACCTGATCTTCAACGGCAACTGCCGCGAGGCCTTCACCTTTTACGAACAAGCCTTGCAGGGCAAACTCGAAACAATGATGACCTACGGCGAAACACCCGCCGCCGAACACGTACCGAAAGAGCACCACAACCTCGTCAACCATACCTGCCTGAAGGTTGGCGACCAGATGATCATGGCCTCGGACACCACACCTGACCGGCCAACCGAGGGCATGAGCGGGTGCTCGATCTCCCTCAACGTCGACAGCATTGCCGAAGCCGAGCGAGTGTTTAACGCGCTGGCCAAGGACGCTCGCGTCGACATGCCGCTGCAAACCACGTTCTGGGCCGCCCGGTTCGGCATGCTGGTCGATCGCTTTGGGGTGTCGTGGATGATCAATTGCGAGACTGACAAGTAACGCCGACGTTTCGTCAGGCATGAAAAAGCCCAACCTCTTCAGGTTGGGCTTTTGGGTTTATCGCTGGGCCAGCTCATGCCGCACGCATTGTTCGTAATAGGTCTGCTTGACCGCTGCAGGTTTGAGCTTCGACGTGCTGTTGTAGGTCTGCTCGGTAATCCCCATTGCCGTCATGCGCATCCACGGTTGCTGGAACTTGCGCACCTGCAACTGCTTGCGCGCGCCGTACAACGAGATCCCCGAGAGCTTCGACTGTTGTGCGCCGGCGGCGATGTCCGAGCCCCACGTACAGGCAAACCGGTGACTCTTGCTCAACTCCCTCGCTTCAATGGTCGAAGCGAAAGCAGCCAGGGAAAGCGTTGCAACGGTTATGACAATCGTCCGCATATAGCCAACCTAACCTTTTGAAAAAAGGCGATTTTGCCGGGGAAGCCCAAGCTTGGGGGCCAGCAAATTGCCGCATTCGCGAGATTGATCCGGGCTTGCGACGTGGTCAGCGACCGTTGCGGACCTCAACCCGCAGACGCTCGGGGCCCGCTTTCGAGCATTCGATAGTGACCGGCAAGAAGCGCTCGATCACCGCGATGTTGCTGTGCAGATGCTCGGTCATTCTTGGGGTAGTGAATGATCCGCCACCGGCCAGCGCCATCGGCAGCAGCAACTGGTCGGCGAGGTGTTCCGCCACCGCAGCGTCACTGCGTAACCAGTCTGTCGCCTGATTGATTGCGGTATCAGCGACCTTCTCCGCCCGTAACAACACCTGGCCAAAGGCACTGAAGACTTCGGTGACCTGCTCGAACACGTACTCCAGTAACAGCACGTTACCGGGGCCACGCGCCGGGTCGAGCGTGATCGGATGCAAAGTTTCCGCTGCCCAGCGCAAGCGTTTCGCCACCTGATTCAGTTCACGCTCGGCGACGCTCGGTGCGAGACCGGCCGTCAGCGCCAAGGCTTGCTGCGACAGCAGCGCCCCACGCTCACACAGGTCCAGCGGCGTCAGTTGCGACGGCTGCACCGTGACGTCGATCTCACCGCCACCGGCCGGGACAAAGCCGTGACGCAGCAGATCCAGCTCAATGCCGGCACCCATGCGCCGCATCAACGGCAACCAGCTGCGCGTAAGGAAATCGACAGGCGGCGCCAACGGATTATGCGTACCGCCGCTGATCCGTACGCGACTTGTGCCCGGCGCCTGCAACAGCGCCGGCAGCAATGTCTGCAACACCAACGTGCAACTACCGGCCGTGCCGATCGCAAACCGGTAATCACCCGAACGAATCGCTCCCGGCTCGAAGCGCAACTCCTGCGAGCCCAGTTCCGCTCCCGCGATCCGTGCGCCGCAGACTTCGGCGGCCGCCATCACGGCCGTCAAATGCTGGCGTAACAATCCCGGCCGACTGCGGCGGGCACGAATCTGTTTAATGCGAAACGCCTGGCCCGTCACCATCGACAGGCTCAGCGCGCTGCGCAACACCTGACCGCCGCCAATCGCGCCGTCCAGTTCAATCACTTGCGGTTCCATTTCAATCCTTACGCATACAACCCGACGATGTCCCTGAGGTAGTCATCCAGTCGTCGCGAGTCTTCCTGAGTTCTGAGTAATGTGGGCACATCGCGCTCGAGTTCGGCAGTGATGAACCTGTGCAGCGCCGGACGACGCGGGCCGTAGGCGCGCTCGTCGGCATTGCGTTTAAGTGCCAGCAGTTCGTCGACTTCAGCAAGCAGTGCGCGGTCGTCGACCGTGGTCAGCAGGTCGGCGAAGGTCATCGGTGGACGCCCACGTCCCTGATCGATCCAGCGCACCGCCAGCAACGGCCGCAGCACGTAGAAGTACTTTTTGAACCGTACGCTGTCGCCTTGCAGGTACTGGCGAAAGTTGTTTTTCGCCATCGACAGATAGTGGTTGCGGGCTGCCGGCGGGCTGTAGAACGCTTCGGCCAGCTCCCGCAGTTGCGCAACCTGCGCGCTTTCGCTGCGGTACACCAATGGCGAGTCGAGCCACTCCAGCAACGTCGGATTGGACTTGCGCAATAACCCGAGGGTCTTGCGCAGTTCCCAGCCGCTGACGTCCAGTTCATCGTCCAATGGCCGCTCGATCACCGCGCGCGGCGTGTCGACCTGAACGAACCACTGCGGTTTTTCCACGTACACGAACCGCACGTCGTAGTCGCTGTCGGTCGAGGCAAAGCCCCAGGCCCGACTGCCGGACTCACAGGCGTACAACACCGTGACGTTGCGCTCGCGCTCTATACGCGCCAACTCTTCCAGTACTCGCGCACGCATCGTGGCGCACAGCGGGTGGCGTTCTGCAAATTCCATGACTGCTGATCCTTTTATCCTTTGACGCACACCACTTGCCGCAGGGTGTGCAGCACTTCCACCAACTCGCGCTGGGCGTGCATGACTTTGTCGATGTCCTTGTAGGCCATCGGAATTTCGTCGATCACCGCTTCATCCTTGCGGCACTCCACATGCGCCGTGGCGCGGATCTGGTCTTCGACGGTGAAAGTGTTCTTTGCCTTCGTTCGGCTCATGGTGCGGCCGGCGCCGTGGCTGCAGGAGCTGAACGACTCTTCGTTGCCCAGGCCGCGCACAATGAAACTCTTGGCGCCCATCGAACCCGGAATGATCCCGAGTTCACCTTTCTTCGCCGACACCGCACCTTTGCGGGTGACCAGGATTTCTTCGCCGAAATGCCGCTCTTTCTGCACGTAGTTGTGGTGGCAGTTGACCGCTTCCAGCGCCACCTCGAACGGCTTGCGAATGATCTGGCGCGTGGCCTGAATCACCGCGCGCATCATCAGTTCGCGGTTCTGTCTGGCGAAGTCTTGCGCCCAGCTCACCGCTTCCACGTAATCATCAAAGTGCTGGCTGCCTTCTTCGAAGTACGCCAGGTCACGATCCGGCAAGTTGGCGATGTGCTGCCGCATATCCGCCTGAGCCATCTGAATGAACAGGTTGCCAATGGCGTTGCCGACACCGCGAGAGCCACTGTGCAACATGAACCACACCCGGTTGGCTTCATCCAGGCAGACTTCAATGAAGTGGTTGCCGCTGCCGAGCGTGCCCAGATGCCCACGGTTGTTGGTGTTGGCCAGTTTCGGGTACTTGTCGGTGATCAGTTTGAAACGTGGCTGAAGCCCCGCCCAGGCCTGATCGGCTTGCTGCGGAATCTCGTCCCATGCGCCCTTGTCGCGCCGAGAACGGTTCGAACTGCGGCCATGGGGCACCGCTTGCTCGATGGCGCTGCGCAGACCTTGCAGGTTGTCCGGCAAGTCGGCTGCGGTCAACGACGTGCGTGCGGCGATCATGCCGCAACCGATGTCCACGCCGACGGCCGCAGGGATGATCGCGCCCACCGTCGGAATCACGCTGCCAATAGTCGAGCCCTTGCCCAGATGCACATCCGGCATCACCGCCAGATGCTTGAAGATGAATGGCATCTTTGCCGTGTTCATCAGCTGCTCGCGGGCCTCGTTTTCCACCGGGACGCCTTCGGTCCAGAGTTTGATCGGCTTGCCGTTGGCGACTTCGAGCAGTTGGTAAGTGTGTGCTTTCATTTCTCTATTCTTTATTCGTTGGCCGATGATTCGGCGTTGTTCCGTCATGTGCAGCGACAAAAAAACAGACACTGTGGCTCTGCCAGTCGAGCCCCCGTTGCCGGGGCGGGATTCGAACCCGCGTTCCGATGGAGTACCTGTTGCATTCGCTGCTTTCTTTTCCAATAAGGTGGCACGACAAAAGTTGATGACTGTTGCGCGTCGCCGCGCACCGGGGTTAACCGGCCTCAGATGTACAGCCATCAGGCATTCGTGCCGTCACACACGCTGACAAGGGTTTGATGAGACGTCTTGGATGTAGTCCCACCGGCATTCAGCGCCTGTGACAAATCAATTCATTGCATCTTCTCGATCGCTTCGACCCAGTGCTGGGCACCGTAACGACCGCTGGTGAACTGCTCGACCACATCGAACACCGCATCGCTGAAACCGCCGACATTCAGGATGTCATCGCGGTCGGCTGCCTGCGTTGCATAACCCGGCTGGATATCGATGCACACCAGCCGTGCCTGCGGGTTGATCCGCTTGATGCGCTCCCACTGGAGCATGGTCTCACTGGCACCACGGCGCCGCGTGTCGATCCAGGACTCGTTGTCCGATACCAGAATCAGCGTATCGACCCTGGCCTTGCTGTCCGCCAGTTTCTTCAATGGCGCCGAGCAGTTGGTGCCGCCGCCAAAGGCCGCGGCCAGTTTCTCCGCATTGCTGATCACGCTGTCCCGTGGATTGAGCTTGATATCCACCACCTTCACTTCGAACGGCATCACCCGCGCCGCCGGCTGTTTGCGCAACACCGCCGCCGCGACCAGTGCCG
Source organism: Pseudomonas sp. PS01299 (assembly GCF_029960145.1). Taxonomy (NCBI): domain Bacteria; kingdom Pseudomonadati; phylum Pseudomonadota; class Gammaproteobacteria; order Pseudomonadales; family Pseudomonadaceae; genus Pseudomonas; species Pseudomonas sp. PS01299. Next base: position 26,360 of record NZ_JASCPO010000006.1, read on the forward strand.
CCACATCAATGCAACGCACTGCGGTGGTTGCACCCTGACGATAACCGGTCGCTGGGCTGCCCATTGAACCCGATACGTCCGGGCATACCACCACCGCGCCTTCCAGCTTCGGCACGTTGGCCAGCGATAACTCAAGTGCGTCCTGCAATGCCTCGCGGATCTGCAGCGGAACGTTATCGCCAACCATCCGGTAGGCCGCCAGCAACTGGTACGGATAAACCCGCGCCTTGGCCACTTCTTGCGGATCTGCAAGTCGCGCGGCCACGTACTCGACGCAACCCGGAACCTCGAACGCGCCATGCCGCGCCAGGGTGTTGAGGTTGATGCGCAACCCCTGCCAGCCCATGTTGCAGGCCTGCGCCGCCCATTGCTCTTTGCTCAGAATTTCGTTGCCGAGCAGTTGAAACGGTACTGCGGGGACTTCGCGACTCGCACCGCTGCGAAATGCCAGCAAATCACGGGTCAACTCGGGCAATGCCTGCACATCCACCGGTTTGCCGATCAGCCAGGCGAAGAACGCTTCGCGCCAGGCCTCAGCCGGCTTTGGGTGAACCATCTTCACCACGTCCGCCAGCGATGGCTGGTTGCCAATCGACGCTTGTAGCAGTTGACGTTCGGTCGCGCCGTTCAGCCAGTTCTGCACCAGACGTTTGGGTTGCGAACCAAGGGATTTGCGCCCGGTGGCGCCACTGCGCAGGATCTGCACGTAGTTGCGCAACATCTTGCCGCTGTCGATCACTTGTTCAAACACCTCAGGTACCAACGTCGAACGGTTCGCCGTTAACGCCGCGAGCAGCAATGCCGGCATGTCTTTCATGTGGCCCTTTTGGCGAGCGTAGACAGCAGCCTTCGCCACGAAACGGCTGTCGAGTTCAGCCACCAGCTTCAACACTTGATCCAGTTGACTCTCTGCACTGGCGTAAAACGTCTGGTTCAGGCAACCGGTGACCGCCAGTTGAGCCAGTTGATGCTTCGGCGTGTAGGCATATGCCGAGGCACCCGAAGCATTCAAAGTGTCGCAGGCTGGCAGCTGTTTCGATTGCTTGTTGAAGAGTTTGAAGTTGGCCATCGTGGCGTCTCGCTGTGTTGTCCTGTTCGTTGCGATAGGTATTGCAGCGGCTGTGCCAGTTTTTGATAGGCGCAAAATTTATTTTTTATCTTATTGATTTATATAGTTTTTTTATTTTTATCGATTTCTTTGAGCTGAACCAAAGACAAACCCAGTGTGAGAAACCTATCATTTGATATCGTCATTTATCTTTTGAGATAGCCATGCCCAACAAACGCACCGTCGCCATCGGTTTTATCGGCGCCACCCTGGACCGCGTTGGCAAAGGCGCCAATCGCTGGAGCCACTGGCGACCTAGCGTGGGCCTGTGCCAGCAACCGGACGTGCTGATCCATCGCCTGGAATTGATTCACGGTATCGACGCGCGCGACATCAGCCTCGCTGAACGGGTTCGCGCCGATATCCAGCAGGTCTCGCCGGAAACCGAGGTACACCTGCACCCCATGGCACTGCGCAATCCGTGGGATTTCGAAGAGGTCTACGGCGCACTGCATGACTTCACGACGGCCTACAGCTTCGATACCGAGCACGAGGACTATCTGGTTCACATCACCACCGGCACCCACGTCGCGCAGATTTGCTGGTTCCTGCTGACCGAAGCACGCTATCTGCCGGCGCGCCTGATCCAGACCTCCCCCGCCCGACGCAAAAGCGAAGATGAACAAGCCACCGGCACTCACGCGCTGATCGACCTCGACCTGTCGCGCTATGACCGCATCGCCTCGCGTTTCGCCAACAAACGCCTCGAAGGCCTGGAGTTCTTGAAGTCCGGCATCGCCACCCGTAACGCGGCGTTCAACCGCTCCATCGAACAGATTGAACGCGTGGCCGTGCGCTCCAAGGCGCCCATGCTGCTGATCGGCCCGACCGGCGCCGGCAAATCGTTTCTCGCCCGACGCATCTATGAACTCAAACGCAGCCGCCATCAAATGCAGGGCCGGTTTGTTGAGGTGAACTGCGCCACCCTGCGGGGCGACGGCGCTATGTCGGCTTTGTTCGGTCACGTCAAAGGCGCATTCACCGGCGCGCAGAACGCCCGCGACGGCCTGCTACGGGCAGCGGACGGCGGCATGTTGTTTCTCGATGAAATCGGTGAGCTGGGCGCGGACGAACAGGCGATGCTGCTCAAGGCGATCGAAGAAAAGCGCTTCTTTCCGCTCGGCTCCGACAAGGAGGTCGATAGCGACTTCCTGATCATCGCCGGTACTCACCGCGATCTGCGCAGCCGCGTCGCCGAAGGCCTGTTCCGCGAGGATCTGTACGCACGCATCAACCTCTGGACATTTGACTTGCCCGGCCTGGCCGGCCGCCGCGAAGACATCGAGCCCAACATCGATTTCGAGCTCGAACGTCACGCTCGCGATCACGGCCAACTGGTGCGCTTCAACCTCGAAGCGCGCCGACGCTACCTCGCCTTCGCCAGCTCTCGGGAAGCAGCATGGCTGGGCAACTTTCGCGAACTGTCAGCGTCGATTACCCGGATGGCCACGCTGGCGGACAGCGGACGAATTGATGAGGCGCAAGTGCAGGAAGAAATTGATCGACTGCGTTATGCGTGGGGACTGGCGCAAGCGGACGGCGTGTCGGATGACCTCCCGGGAGACGCCGATAGCCTCGACCTGTTTGATCGATTGCAATTGAAAGCGGTAATTGAAGTATGTCGGCAAGCGGACAGTCTGTCGGATGCCGGACGCAGACTGTTCGGCGTATCGCGCCAGGCCAAGGCGCAGCCGAATGATGCAGATCGCTTGAGAAAATACCTGAGCCGCTTCGGGATTGAATGGGCCGACTTGCAAGGCCGCAAAATATAGCGCGGTGTTTTCGCGGCGCTTTGTCGCGGTCATGTTTGTGGTCGGCTTGGTAGAAATCCTTCTACTTTCACATTGGGCCGGGTATCTGTGACTTTACCGCTCGTCCAACGGCCAGCACCTTAGGCCTGTTCATGCCTCCAAAGAGTTACCCACATCTCGCGGAAGACTCAGATCATGAACAAGTCGATTGCAACCCTGACGCTTGCAAGCCTGCTGTTGACTGGCTCGCTCTTCACGCAGACCAGTTCGGCAGCAACACCGACGGCCTCCCCCGGCACAAATCAGGCGCAAAGCTCAGAGTCCAACGAGGAAAAAGCCAATAAAAAAGGCGAAGAAGCGTCAGGCTCAAACTCCGGCGCCGAACCGCAAGAAACGCAGAAGGACGCCGCAACCTCCAGTGACTCGGAGGATATTCAGCAAGATTCGAAACCTTAACACTTGGGCGACTGCCGTCGCCCCACTTGACTCACCTGACACGAATCACAATTGTTGACGCAAGCATGTCGCCCAGGCGTTTGCGCGAGCCAAAGAAGATGAAAATCCAGTCGAGGATGTTCAGAAACGGCGTTGTGATATTGCGTATGAACGATTGATACAGATTGCAGTTCAAGTAGCTACGCTCATCAATCACCGACATCCCCAGCAGCTTTTTACCCAGGCTTTGCCCGTTGGGCATTGCATCGGAAAACAGGTAATACGCCACACCCGTACCAAGAGCCAGGACAGCCACCGCATTTGGCGGCAAACCAATAAACTCCGCCAGCCGTCCTACGAAGAGGATCAAAAAGTAGGTGATCAACGTATCGATGATCTGCCCACCCCAGCGACGGCCCAGCCCTGCGAGATTTTTCGGCTTTTGATATTCACTGCTGGTATTGCTGATGTCCATGCGCCTTCGCTCGATCGGAATTTAGATACCGGAGTATCGGCAACCGATCGCCAATATTTAGTGGCGCATCAGAGGCGAGCGCACTGACAGTACGGTCTATCAAACCCCGCAACACTGCTGCGCATGGCTCGGCTCGCTGAAGGTAAAGAAGTAGAAGGAAATTTTTTCGTCCTCTACGTCTCTTAATTCATATCTGATTCTGTCGAGCCCACGATCGATTCGGGTAACGACGAGCTCCATGAATTGAGTCAATCCGCCGCCAAAGCCACTTAGATCAAGCGCACTGACATCCTGAAAATTTATAGTGATAGCGCTTTCTGCTGCGTCATCGAGCGACGACATCGTCAAGGCCAGATTGTACTTGAAGTCTTGAATTTCGATATTCAGCGAAACGACTGCATTGTGCTGAATCAAAAGCGAGTTCAAGCGAGATAACTTATCCATTTTCTTATGAACCAATGACGGAAAAGATGTGGCCTGCAACATTCGTGTATTTGAGCGAGCATCTTCAGCCCTGGCAGGCAGAGTATCAACCCGACATCAAATGGCTGCGCAGCCGGATCCCGCTTGTCTATCAAGTGATCCAAACTTTTCATCCAGCGACCTTTTTTGCGCGGGTTTTGCGAAGGCACAAAAAAGCCGATCTGGATGATCGGCTTAGATGAAGTCCCGAAAAACTCCCTACGCATGAAAAAGCCCAGCTGGTTAGAGTTGGGCTAAGTCATTGAAAGATATGGTCGGGACGGAGTGATTCGAACACTCGACCCCTAGCACCCCATAAAGGTAAACCACAATCCAATCCAGTCTAAAAAAATCCAGGAACAAGGCCTAAAGCATTGTATTTACTAGGCCAACGCAGTTTACACAGTCCAACCGCTTCCGATAGCATTCTACCAAAGCCAGCGAGAAACGGTGACCCAACGGTGACCATCTGGAGCCTGGCCTTTCTGGGGAAGCGAAAGTGGCGACGATCACCGACAAACAGATGAACGCAAAACCAGCCAAACCTACCTGGCTGATCGAGGATGCTCCTCGCGGCTGCGGCCGATTCATGGCACGTCTTCGCCCAGATGGCGAGCGCCTGTTTTACTTCAGGTATACCGACACCAGCGGTGGAAGGGTGTTTCTGCCCATAGGCGCATATGACGCCACTGGCACTGATGGGCTTACCCTCAAGGAAGCAAGAACTAAAGCTGGAGAGTGGTCACGCCTCTACCAAAGTGGAACTCGCAACTTACGTGAACATCTGGATGCCGAGGAAGCTGCCCGTATCGCAGCCCGAGATGGTGAATTGGCACGCCTCACCGCCGAGAAAGCAGAAGCCGAAGCCGAGCAAGCTCGCAAAGCGGCACGTAAGACTGTTACCGACCTATTCGAGCACTGGGCTATGGTTGATCTCATCAACCGCAAGGACAAGGGTGCAGAGGCTCGTCGGATGTTTGAAAAGGACGTTCTGCCCTTCTTGGGCGACTTGGCTGTCGCTGATGTGAAAAAGGGTCATATCACCGAGGTAACAGATGCCCTCCTCGCTCGCGGTGTAAACCGTATGGCCAAGATGGTTTTTTCGCTTATGCGTCAAATGTTCCGCTTTGCCGTAGACCGCGACCTTATTGAGCACGATCCCAGTGCCAGTATCCGCAAAGCTAAGATAGGCGGCAAAGACACTGAACGCGACCGAGTACTGAGTGATGACGAAATCAAGCTGCTTGCTAAGAAAGCCCCGGATGCAGGACTGCTAGTCACCACCGAAGCTGCAATCTGGATTGCCCTATCGACCTGCTGTCGAATTGGTGAGCTCCTGAGCGCTCGATGGGAGCATATCGATCTAGAGCAAAGCACTTGGCTGATTCCGTCCGAGAATAGTAAAAACGGCAAACCGCACAGCATCATTCTTTCAGACTTTGCCATTAACCACTTCAAGCGCGTAAAGCAGATTAATAGCCTATCACCTTGGTGCTACCCGAACACCTACATAACTGACCATGTATGCCCTAAAACGGTAACCAAGCAGTTGGGAGATCGCCAGCGCCTTCCGGAACAAGGCTCAATGAGCCGACGTAGCGCCAAAGCCCAAGCACTGTTGCTACCAGGCGGAAAGTGGACGCCTCATGACCTGCGGCGTACAGGCGCGACGATTATGACTGCTATTGGCGTGCTTCCTGAAGTGGCTGAACGTTGCCTCAACCACACAGAGGAAAACAAGGTAAAACGCACTTATCAGCGTCATAGCTATGCTAAAGAAATGGCGGAGGCTTGGGAAGTTCTCGGCAAGCATTTATCCAGCCTGATATAGACAGCCACTCCAACCGCCCTGAGAAAAGACTAGCAGCGCTACACAAGGACACGATTACAAATGAAAAACAAAGGGCTTGTTATATCAGTAACTGAATTTCTTGAGGAGCACAGCATCTCCGAAAGTGAATTCAAAGACAGAATTGAAAAGCTGCAGCCCCCCCTTCTATGCCGCTGCCCAAGAACGGTTGCAGTTCATGTATCCGGCTCGGCTATCGTTCTAAATGACAATGAGCCCAGAACAGCACAAAGCCTATCAAAGCAGCATAAAGGTACGCCTTTTTGCGCAGATCACGATTATCACTCAAAAGTAGATTTAGACATAAAGTTTATTTCCATAAGCGTCACCGACTGGGAGGAAATAGTAAATTATGATGAGATTTCAAAATACAATTTTAATTCCTCCATTTATTACGAACGCGGAAAAGACCTCACGCAAGCTTCAGCACATGAGCTGTTAAAGACAAGCTTAAAACCATTTCCAGCCCTCATAATAGACGCAGACTTCTTTATCACCTCAAAAACCGAAATCAACCAGATGAAAGAAATAACAATTAGAAAGACTGACATACTCATAAGAACAGAGGACTCAAATAAAATCCTTGATACAATAGCAGACACCGACAAAGAGCAGAAAAATATCGAACGCCAAGAATGGGAATCAGACGACCTTTTCGAGTTAAACAAAGCCTCAGATGAATTTATCCCCGAGGCAAATATCGCTTCACAGAAGGAGCGAAAAGAGCTTATCGATAAAATAAAAAAACACCTAGAGAAAAAATACAACTTCAAGGGAAAAGACGTACTCGAACAATCCGCCTTCGCAATATTACCCGACGAGCACTACCGTGAAATAAAGTCAACAAAGATGCCAGTTGGCGAAGCCTTAACTAAATACCCAGAACATGCATCCACCGCACTAATTCTTATCAATGAAGCGGCAAAATACTTCTGGCAGGGAGACCAAGAAAAAACTAAAAAACCTCAAGCCAAAAGAATAATTATGATAAAAGAGTTAGAAAGTTCAGACTGGGGCTTCACGGCAAAGTTAGCCGTTGCCGCAGCTACCATCATCAGCCTAAAGCCCTGAAACTAATAGGCCATGAGACATACCTAGATGGCCACGTGAGGAGCCGTCTGAACCGGCCCAGGGGCTCTGGGGCGCCCTCTCTTCACAGACCTCAACTTAGGCATATTTCCTCGGAAAAATGATCTGCCACTTTCAGGGGATAGTCGTATCCAATAGTCCACCTTGGTCAGGTAGGAAGCTACCCTATTCTTCAAAGCGCTTACCCTGTCCAACTGATTAAAACTGATCATACCTACTCCAAGATATCTATATTTCTCTTTAACAGCATTGCAATTGAAATAGCGCCCTGCTCCTGCCGTAATTGAGTCTCGCCAATACTCACCAACCATTCTAGCCAAAACCCCATCCTGGCGATGATTTGATCCATTATAAAAAAGCAACAAATGAAAATGAAACCCCTTTAGCTGACCGTACTCCAGCTTACAAGCAAAGCCTAACAATCCATCGACTGGAATGCCCTTATGAAGGTCTTTCTGCATTTTCGCCCAATGTGCCTTGACCTTTTTAACATCGCTATAAAAATCTTCACGACCACTTACAAAGCCTGACTGATAAGACAAATCAACGCGCACAACGAGCATCCTAGAGTGCTGAGCAAAAAGAGCATCTATATAACCTTCCAAGCTGTTAATTCGCTTAAGGGACGCTTTGCGGAATCGTTTCAAAACGCCTTTAAAAGCATCACTGGACAGCTCCAACCGAACAAATTCTACGAGAATATTCATTCGAACTAAAAAAGCCTCAGCTGCTCCATTGCATAACGTAGGCCAGACTTTGAGCGAATGAAGATCATTAACTCGATCAACGCTTCTGAAGAAAACCTCCACATAAGGATTAACTTCATGAGAGGGGAAGTACTGCTCAAGCATTCCCTTCCCCCTCTTTAGCTTGCCAACAAAATAGCGACCAAGCTTCTCAGCCTTAACCTTTACCCCGTCGCGCCTACAAGTAAACGAAGTGAATAAAAACCCCTTACTACCAGCAAGCTCACACATTAACTTCTCAATAGAACGCAACTCCAACACCAAGCCTTCCTCTACCCTTAAAACAGGAACCCCTCCGACTTCTTCAACCATTAGATCTAACGCACCTTCATTATCGATCCAGTCAATTTCACTTATCACTCATTGCCCCTCAATAAACCAGCAGCATGACTTTGGGGAGCCATGCTACTGACAAATGATCAATCGACCATCACAACCACCAACCACTGCACAACTGATTGAATTTATTATTCAACCAAACATTCGTCAATTTATTCAATTAAACTAAACAACCAAACTACAAACCTAATTAAATAGTAATACATAATCAAACAATAGCCACCTTGAACATGCGCTCTATAAAAACGAGAGAAACAAACTCACGCAACTCGCAAACACCTAACGCTAAATATCAAAAACAACCAAAAAAGTTAGTACCCCAAGAAGAGCCAGGCATCATCTACACACCACCCTGCCAAGGACAGAGATCGACATAAACAGTTTTGTCACCAGGATAATTCAAAATCCGGACAGCACTGTTATTTACTAGACGCAAAAGAACATGCTCAAGAGCAGCTTTCTTTCTAAACTTCCCAGGCCCGCATTGCAAAATATAATTTTTCTTAACAAAACGTTTACCCACCTTACGAAAATTATCTAGCCAGCAATTTAATTCCTGCTCCTCATTGTTCTCTTTAGAGTTCTGCCCAAACAACTTTATAAACTCATTGGAGTACCATTTAGCAAGATCCGTTGCCACCTGCAAGGTTGACGTCGAAATATCACCCTCAAACCCTTCAAAACTATGAAGCAATGCAGCCAACCTAGAAATCACCTCCATTAACTTTGAGCCATGATCACCTAGTCCATAAAGTATTCCACCTGCACACATCCTTGACTCAATATCATTCGCAATCTCCACCCAAAGCCGAGCCGCTTCGGAGTCGAATCCGATCACTTCTTTTTCTTTTTTATTTCCTCTGAAATAAATAAGGCCCGCCTCAAGAAAGTGCTCCAACCGCGAGGCAAATTGTGTTTGATGATACCAGGACGGTGCCTGAGTGCTTACATACCTAGTCCCCTGTGTTGAAGCTGGGTGACAGATTAGAAAACGCGCCCACAAACCAGACCCCCTAGACACTCCGCCTTTATGAGCCATGTACTTCGAAAATACGCTTTCCTGGACCATAAGAGAGACTGTCAGCCGCGCGTCAACAAGTTCAAAGCTTTCCGCCGTCTTACGATCAATTGTGATTGAGTCACCACTCCAAATGGCATTTTGCTTTGATAGGTCATTGAAGGCGCGCCCTTCTAAAACACCGCCACCTTCACTTGAAATCAAACCAGCCGTAGGTAAGTTTTCGTACATCCCATGAAACAAAGCCTCAGAGGTTGAGTCTTCATACAAAATCTTAAATTCTTTTGGTTTAACTGGAGCTTCTTTCTCTAAAGCCAATAAGACCTTCTCCTCTTCGTCAGCAAGAAGACCTTTTGATGCTTTTTTCATAATCGCTTTTAATATTCCATTACGTCGAACCGTCCAAGTATCGTACTTAATCTTCCACACCGACTGACTCTCCCTCACCTCCTCGCACTGCTTAGCCTGAAAGGCTCTAATCGGCTTCAAGAAAACATTCTCAACCGTTGACTTCCTTTCACCCGAGTCAGCAATAGCAAGAAGCATCAGCGAGGTCGGACCGACCTGACCATTAGGTTTACGAACATCTACATGGCCCTGCAAGACAGCAGAAATCGCGGTTAGGGCCGCATTTTGAATCAATCCCCGTGGGGCCTGAATATTTGCTTGAGCCTCATTTATTGCAGCATCCAACAAGGGAAACTGCGACAAACTCGGATATGAATCATCTCCGAAATTAGATTTTTTTGCATTTTGTTGCCTAAAAAAATTAAAATACATAAATCACCATAAATACAAACAACTAATATCAAACAACCATTGCAGATATAATTTCCGCCATTGAGCCTTGACTCTGCCTAGACAGCTTCACATACTCTTCCATCCACGAATTTATTTCGCTTTCAATCCATCGCACAGATGTTTTCCCAACACGTATCTGCCTTGGGAATTTCGCATCATAATGTTTAGAGCCCACCTTAAGCTTGTTATAAATAGTTGACCTAGAAAAACCTGTTCGTTTTAAAACATCTTTCAAGCGAAGCATAACCAATGTTTCTGATTTTTCATTAAACATCATTGCACCCTTTAGGACTGGACGAGGCAATCCTATAAGCAGCAACTCAAATCTCAAAGAACGTGAGCGTAACGCTTGCTAACGTTACGCTTTTGGAGCTCACCACTTTGACAGACAGCAACTCTGCACTCCTTCAAAACAGAATGCCTCTCCCCCTTAGCCAGCACTATTCCAGCTATTAATAGCTAAAATAGCAGCCCATAACGCCAAACCTCACATTCAGATACCGCCCACTACGTCCCTCGCGGAGACGTTGTTTCGGCAAGCCTCATTCAAAAAAATCTCAGACCTATATCACCCAGATGAACGCTCAACGATGAGCGCGTCATTCAGCATTTCTGCGTGATACGTGGACTCAGTAATAAGAGAGGAATTTTTATGTATACGCCTTGCCCAAGCTGCAACTCTGGTCGTGTGATTACTAAAAATGTGGGTAAACAAGCGGGTGGTTTGATTGGTGCAGCAGGAGGTGCGGCCAGTGGAGCCGCTGGAGCCCTAACGGGGGCGGAGGCCGGTGCCATACTGGGAGTGGTCGGTGGGCCGGTAGGGATCGCCATTGGCAGCATTGCCGGTGCGCTGCTGGGCGGTCTGTTTGGCGGAGTGGCTGGCGGGGTCGCTGGGGCCACGCTGGGTGAGCAGATTGATGAAAAAATCCTTCACAACTATCAATGCCTGCATTGCGGTTACAGCTTCAGCGTCAACCGTTAAGCCGTTGTGAACAGGTGACGTTTGTTGATGAAACGACGCTTTTACCATTCATTCGCAAGGAATCATTTCCATGGCTCATCTCGTCGAAACTATGGCTTTCGCTGGCAGCACTCCCTGGCATGGTCTGGGCAGTCGCCTTTCCCCGAAACAATCGCTCGAAGTCTGGCAGCGTGAAGCGGGTATGGACTGGAAAATCCAAGACAGCCCCGTTCATTTCAAATCCGAGAGCATCGGGGCTCTGGGCTCAATTCACTCTTTCCCTGAACAGAAGGTGCTGTATCGCTCCGACACCAAGGCCCCGTTGTCAGTGGTCTCCAATCGCTACCAGGTTGTGCAGCCCCGTGAAGTATTGGAGTTCTATCGAGATCTCACCGAAGTTTCGGGCTACGAGCTGGAAACCGCTGGAGTACTCAAAGGCGGTCGCAAGTTCTGGGCCCTGGCCCGTACTGGGCAAGGTACAACGTTGAAGGGTAACGACCAGGTGAATGGCTATCTGCTGCTAGCTACTTCCTGCGATGGCACCCTGGCCACTACTGCCACTCCGACCACAGTGCGCGTGGTCTGCAACAACACGCTGACCATCGCCCTGGATGGCACCACCCGCGCGATCAAGGTGCCACATAACACCCGCTTCGATCCGCAGGCAGTGAAAAAGCAGTTGGGCATCGCCGTCTCGCAATGGGACGACTTCATGTACCGGATGAAAAATCTGGCGGAGCGCAAGGTGCACTGGCTTGAGGCGACGGGCTACTTCATGAGTGTACTTTGCGACGTAGCCCCCACTAGCAAACTGCCCGAAGTGCTGCCAAATGAGCGAGCACTGCGCAAGGTGCAGAGCCTGTATGAAGGCCAAGGTCGTGGGTCGACGCTTGAATCAGCACAAGGAACTGCGTGGGGCTTGCTCAACGCCGTGACGGAGTATGTCGATCACGAGCGACGCTCCCGAAGTACTGAATACCGCATGGACTCGGCCTGGTTTGGCCAAGGTGCTGTTATCAAACAACGCGCCTTGCAGGCCGCACTGGAACTCGCCGCCTAGCTCCACTCACCCACTCAATGATTAAAGCGCCTGGTCAGCTCTGCTGGCCGGGCGTTTTTATGCCGCACAGGAATACATCATGGGCACACAAACTCTGCAACATCCCAGCAGCAAACCCCGTCCTGCCTTACGTCTGGTGGCGACTAAACAACTGCCGCGCGAGGACTGGTTGGCCGTGCGTAAACAAGGTATCGGCAGCTCGGATGCCGCCGCAGCCGTGGGCCTGAACCCTTACAAATCCCAGCTGGAGCTGTGGCTGGAGAAAACCGGCCGTGATACCTCACTACCCAAGCTCGATCCACAAGATGAAGAGAGCCCTGCTTACTGGGGAAACATACTGGAGCCGATTGTCGCAACCCATTACACCCGGCGCAGTGGTCATCGGGTGCGGCGGGTCAATGCGGTGCTGCAACATCCTGATCCCAAACTGCCCTGGATGCTAGCCAACATCGACCGTGAAGTAATCGGCGCGTCAGAAGTACAGATTCTCGAATGTAAAACCGCCGGCATAAACGGCGCACGCCTCTGGAAGGAGGGTGTGCCCGAGTATGTGCAGCTGCAAGTCATGCACCAGCTCGCCGTCACCGGCAAGCAGGCCGCTGATGTGGCGGTACTGCTCGGTGGTCAGCACCTGGAAATCCATCGTATCGAACGCGACGAATCACTGATTGCTCGGCTGATCGACTTGGAGCGACTGTTCTGGGATTACGTAGTCAGTGATACCCCGCCGCCGGCAGACGGATCTACCTCAGCGGAGCAGGCGTTGCGCTGTCTCTATCCACAGGACAGTGGGCAGAGCGTGGACTTCAGCCAGGACATACTGCTCTGTACGACCTTTACTGAACTGCAGAGCGTGCGCGAATCGATTGCTTTGCAGGAGAAGCAGGAAGCTCAGCTCAAGCAAATGTTGCAACAGGCCATGGGCGAGGCCAGTCGGGCGACCTTCGCCACCGGCTGCATCACTTGGAAGAAAGCCAAAGACAGCATGGCCCTGGATATCCCCCGCCTGTTGAAAGAAAAGCCCCATCTGCAAGTGCGCTACGCAACCACCAAAACTGGCAGTCGGCGTTTTCTGCTGGCCTGAACGTTTGTTCGCTTCTCCCTTATTCCCATGCCCTTTCTCTCCAACGCCACCCTGGCCGTTTGCGCGGTCTCGGTGGCGTTTTTATTTCAGATGCAGGAGAACTCCCATGCTCAAAGGTCTGGCTATCACCCCGCCCGTGCTCGGTCGCATTTCCATTGGTAAGGTCGTCGAGAAGAACGGTAAACGCCTGCCCGAAAAAGACGATCAGTTCACCATTACATCGCAGGTACAAAGCCGCGACGGCTGGTTGCTGCATCCGCTAAATGAGGAACTGCGCAATGGCCAGGACGGCAAGCTGCGCAGTATTCCGATTCGGCTGCTGTTCAACGAGCCGGATCTGAACTTTCGCGCTGACTACAGCTTGTTCGACCGAAACACTGGCAGGCCTTTGTGCGTCGGCAATGGTGAGACCTGCAAGCGTCTGACCAAGGACGGCATCCAGTCGTTGCCCTGCCCGTCACCGGATGGCTGTTCACTGGCTCAAGGCAATGCCTGCAAGCCTTACGGCCGGCTGAACGTGGTGATTGGCGATGACGATCCGCTGGGCAGCTTTGTATTTCGCACCACGGGCTACAACAGCATCCGCACCCTGGCAGCGCGCCTGCATTATCTGCAAGCCATCTCCGGCAATCGCCTGGCCTGCCTGCTGCTGGAGTTGCGTCTACGCGGTAAATCCACCCGTCAGAGCCATGGCACGCCGATCTTCTACGTGGATATCACAGTACGCAGCGGGCTAAGCCTAGAAGACGCCTTACTGGCAGCCAAGCAACTGGAGGAAACCCGACAAGCAGCGGGATTTGACCAGAGCGCCTTGGATCAAGCGGCACGACAGGGCTTTAGCAACGGAGCCTTTGAAGACAGCGATGAGGACACCGGGGCCATCGTCGAGGAGTTCTTCCCCGCAGTTGAAGATCAGACCAGCAAGGCAGAAGCCGCCCCCAAACCAGCGGCCCCTGCCAAAACCTCACTGGTACAAAAGCTGGAATCCAAATCCCTCCAAAGCGGCAGTGACCACTCTGCTCGCGCCCACTGATCACACTTCCAACCTGACCCAAAGTCTTCCAATTCAAGAGAATCCCCATGAAATATCACAAGCTCAAAGCAGGTGAGACGACCGGAACCTATGTCATGGACTCCCCGGTTACCGAAGCCGATATCTTGCAGATGGCGCAACAACTGGCAATGAGCCGTCTGTCTAAAGGCAGAGCATTGACTGAGCCGAAGCAGGTCTTCAGCCACCTGCAAACACTGTTGCAATACCATGAGCACGAAGTCTTTGCTTTGCTGCTACTCGATACCAAGCACCGGGTTATAGGCTTTAGAGAACTGTTCAGAGGCACGCTGGATGGGGCCAGCGTATATCCACGGGAAGTAGTCAAGATCGCTCTGGAGCACAACGCGGCAGCCGTGATCTTGGTTCACAACCACCCCTCTGGCGATCCAGAACCCAGCCAAGCCGATCGCACACTGACTAAAACCCTCAAGAATGCCCTCAACATGGTAGGCACTCAGATATTGGATCATGTCGTCGTGGGATGTGAAGGCTGCGTGTCGTTGGCTGAACGAGGCTACCTGTAATCTCTATAGGCACGCCGTCCGATAGACTGCCCTTGGCTGATGCCTGGGCGGTCATCGGCACGGCCCCCAATTACTTATTTTTTGTCGTGATCCAGCGTTTGTACTCAGCTTCAGCTTCAGCTGCAGCCAAAGCCATGGCTGCCATCCACAAAGACCTTGGTAGCCGACTTGCAGAGATAACTTGTTCGGTGGAAGAACACAGCCTGCCCAACCAAGTCGTCACGACGTAAGTGGTAGTAGGGATTCGGCGGGATCTCGACCAAGCCGCTGACAGCCCCTACTGATAGGCCCAAGGCGCTGGCCCAGGCCTCCACCAGACGGTTGAACATATTGTCCCTGCCGGGCTCAAACTTACCCAGCGCGTTGAAGGCATCGTAGTTCAACAGGATAGCCAGATGGTGGTGCGGCTTGCAGTGCTGGCCATGCTCTCGCGCCCAGACGTATCGGACCTTGCTGTCGTGAGTATAGGGACTGGATTGGCGAGCTATGTTGCGGTTATGTCGGATTTAGGCTTTAAAAAACTCGATGAAACGCTCAATGACCTGGTTCGTGTACGTGTAGTCAGGTAGCTGAACTCCCACAGGCATCCGGTATACCGCGCACAGGATTGCATCGGCGCAGTGGTCAATGGTGAGTGTCATGGCAGCACCGGCGCAGCGCAACCCCAAGCGGCCTGCTATGGCCGGATGCTCAACGGCCAATGCACTGGGCCACAGTTCTGATTTGACTCCCCCATGCTCGCTTAGAGCGCGATTCTGCCGGCAGCTCTTTTTTCAACAGAATCGGACAAAAACGGTCATTTACAGTCTATGAGCTCAGGGCAGTTGGACGCGACGAGGCTCCCCATGAACACTGTGAATGCAAGCGGACAGCCCAAATCTTTTGATTTGCACTTGGCATCTGAAAAAGCGATCCTACCGATGCGAAAATGCCGGGATTGGTAGTCATCTCTTTGTTTGGCGAGAGAGAAATAAGGAAATTCAGTGCGAATAACAGACATTCTTGTAATTCGAAGCTTGAAAGGTGTCGGCAACCGCACCTTGGTGAAACTCATTGAGTTTTACCACGCTAACAACCTGAAGACGATTCGCGAGCTAGATTTCGCTAAGGTACCAAAACTCAGCAGCTCGATAACGCAGACAGTCGAAGATTTATTCGCCAGCGGTAAATATGACGTGTTGAGCTTGGACTATGAGAAGTCCATCTCCAAATGGAATGAAGCGGGAATCCATGTCTTGGTTTACGGCTCTGCCGAATATCCCAGCCAGCTCAATTCACTTTCCGACCCGCCACCGCTACTGTTCTGTAAAGGCAATTGCGACCTTATAAAATATCCCAAGTCCATTGCGGTCGTCGGCACCCGCAACAACACCAGACTAGGCGAAATAATCGCTTACAAAACGGTGGAGCACTTTTCCAAACAAGGGTTCTGCATAGTCAGCGGCCTAGCTCTCGGCATTGATGCCATCGCACACCGCGCAGCCCTTGATAACCATGGCCATACCGTAGCGGTACTGGTCGACTTGATCAGTATAGCCCCGACCAATCACCGTGGCTTGGCAGAACAGATACTTAGCCAGGGCGGTCTGCTGGTTTCGGAAAACCCACCCGGCACCAAAGTAATTCCTGCCTTCTTCGCCAAGCGCGATCGCATTCAGGCAGGACTCACGCGGGCGGTTTTTGCCATTGAGACGGCCATCGACGGCGGAACCATGCACGCGGTCAAGGCGGCCAACTCCATGCATCGCAAGGTCTACGTCCCCAATGCTAGCGCCGCCGGGTATCCGGACCTCGGCATCGAACAGATCAGCGGCACACAGCAGTTGGTGAATTCCGGAATAGCAACGCCATACACACGTGACACCTACGCGGAAATCTCCCTGGAGCTCACTCAGCTGGCAGCATCCTTTGAAGAAAGGTCGAGGGAAACAGGAAGTTCTCTATGATCAAATGCATTATTGTCGATCTAGATGGAACGCTTGTTGATACCTCTGCCGTAGCGGAGCTGCGTGCCCAAAAAAGATGGAGGGAAGTGGAGTCCAATATCCAGCGCTGCACACCCTATCATGAAGCCGTTGACTTACTTAACACAGCCCGCGCCGCCAGCATCAAGGTGGCCCTTTTTACAAACTCTCCTTTGAACTATGTTCGGAATATTCTAAAGCACTTTCAACTTGCCGTTGACTACATCGTTGCGTATCACGACGTTCGGAATCGCAAGCCGGCAAGCGACGGCGTCGAAAAGATACGACAGCATTTCGGAGTTTCCTGCGAAGAAACGATTTATATCGGCGATAGCGAGCAGGATAGAGAGTGTGCACTCAATGCCCAGGTGAAGTTTTTCGCAACCGGCTGGGGAGAGGCTCCTGATATCGGAACTCACCGATCAAGCGCGGCCGAAATACTTGAGTGCATCGAGACCAGCATCGGTCATAACCAGCCGAAGCAATTTCGCACCAACCTCATTCAGAACGGCCACAGACTCCACCTAGGCTACTATCTAGGCGACATCAAGCAGGAAGTCTGGGCCTTCAAAAATCACGAGAAAAAAGCGGTTGAACGCTGGATCAACAAAGCGCTGGAGGTTTGCGACTCCCTACCACCAATAGACTTCGTCGTAAGGGCCTTCGGCCATGCGGAGCTGGATACCTCTGCCAACACCACCCCATTAGATCTACTCGGCGCCAGGCTGGCCGCCTCGATCGGCGCCGACTACCGCCCTGATTGCCTGCACAAGAGCCGCCCATTTGTTAAGTCAACGATGTGCTCGGCAAAGGAACGTGCCCAACAGGCGCACGGCGCGTATATCGCAACCCCAAGCATTGCGGTGTCGCAAGAGGATAGCGGACCGACCTTCCTGGTTGTCGACGATGTACTAACTTCAGGCGCCACAACCGGCGACATTGTCCGGGCGCTTTCGGAGGCGTATCCCAGGGCGCGGGTATTCATCTTTACACTGGTCAAGACCCTTTACCGGGCCGAATGCGAGCACAACAGTACCGAAGCACAACACAACGCCCAGCTCTTTCAAAACCTTTACAGTTCAACGCAGAGGCTGCCTGAGGTAGCTAGCGTAAGGACTGATGCACCTCGCCACTCAGGCAGAGCACGTCTGGTCAGCAAAAAGTTCAGTGCAAACTACGCAAACACCAACCACAACTTCGTTTTCCACAACCTGAGATCCTACTCCATTGCATCGGAACCTGAGTCGAAGCCAATCCTCGATGTTGTGTATGTCCTCAGGAATATGCTCCAGCGTGGCAAGCCCACTATCGCCTCACGTAGACTGAGGAGTGCGTTTGGGCTCAAGTACTGCCAGAGCGGACTGGAGTTTGCCAGCCAAGCACTTATTTCGCCCAAGCCTCTTGATTGGCGACGGTTGATCAGAGGAGATAGCAGAACCGGAAACTATCCGGCCAAGCGCTTTTTTGACGAGCTGATGAGGAAGTATTTTGGTGAATATCAATTCGTCAAACAGCTTACCCTGCCCGAAGTTAATATTTTCGAAATGACGCAAGTCTACGTCGATCAGTTCCAAAATCGGCAGGTAGATTTTTTCATTCCGCAGGCGGGACTGATCTTCGAAATTGATGGTAAGCAGCATGAAGCGTCAGTGGATGACAAAGGCCGCGATGAGTTCACCCAGACACTTGGCTTGAAAACCATTCGATTCACAACCGAAGAGATTGCCACCGAAAGTCAGAGCTTCATCGGCAAAATGTCCAGCGCTGTCGATCATATGAGAATGATTGACCGGCTTGAACAAGAGGGGATACTGAGCCCTCCCAACGGGCTGACTCTCCGGGACTACCGGCTCGCCTACAACGAGGGTGTCGATATAGGCAGCCCCAGCATTCGATTGACGGCTGCGATCCGCTTTCAACTGCTTGTTCTGGAGCTGATCGAATGTGGCGAAATCCGGCTGGGTGAAGCAAAAAAGCTTGCTTTCCTAAACCGCGACGGTATCGATTTCGCGCATCAAGGCATCGGAGATCTGGCAGAACTGCTGTCGCAGCTACTGACGCTCAGGGGGCTGCCGAAGCTGGAGCTTAAAGTGGATCTGGAGGAGATCGAAAACTCAGTAAGCTTCCCCTCGGACGATGCCCTACTAATAGATTTCAGCATTTTGGAGCGCTTTGATGACTCGTTCCAGGTCAACCCAAATGTCATCTATGCACGTACTCACTACCTCGACTTCTATCGCTGCTTTGCCAACTCCAATGCGCTCTCCATGGAGAATTGCGCGCTTGTTGACTACGACTTCTTCGAGATGTCGTGCTCCGAGCCCATTTGCTATCAACTCGATTTAAGCCCGGGAAGCAGTCAGAGGGAGGCGTTGAAATTCTTCCTCGGAAACCTTTTCCTCCCTCTGCTGGACGATGTGAATTTTCGAGAGGGTCAGCTCGGAATCATCGGCTCCGCATTGTCGAGGAAAGGCACTATCGGTCTGTTACCAACCGGAGCAGGCAAGTCGATCTGTTATCAGCTTTCTGCGGTCCTGCAGCCCGCTATCAGTTTCGTGGTCTGCCCAATCAAGAGCCTGATGTATGACCAGAAGGCTGATCTGGACACCATCGGCTTTATGCGTAGCAATTTCATCACCAGCGATCTGAAGCCTGATCAGAAAATTAGGATCCAGAATGACTTCGGGCGGGGCAAATACTTCCTCGTGTTTATCTCCCCGGAGCGGTTCCAGACGCAGAGCTTCCGAAGTGAGATGACCGCCATCGGTCTTGATCGTGCCTTTGCCTATGCCGTGATCGATGAGGCCCACTGTTTATCCGAGTGGGGGCACGACTTCAGAACCTCGTACCTAAATCTGGCCAACACCATCGAGAGGCTCGCTCCCGATGCCAGCTACATCGGCTTGACCGCAACCGCTTCCGTCAATGTTCTCAAGGACATTCAGTCGGAATTCAACATCCCTGATGAAAATGTGCGCACACCTCTTGATTACACCAGGGAAGAGCTGTCATTTCATGTGATTGATGACCGGGGCCACAAGACTGACGCACTGATCCAACTGGTGGACGAGATGGAGGCCAAGTGGAACGGATCTGCCTCGGCAGAGCAAGGATCGAAGGCTGGTATCATCTTTACTTCGACCGTCAACGGGCAAAAGGGCTGTTACAAGCTGGCAGGAAAGCTCTCCTCCACATTGGGCATGGATGTCCGCTTTTTTTCAGGCTCAGCGCCGTCAAGCGGAAGCATGGGGGGCGACGCATTCGATGCCTACAAGCGAGAGGTGCAAAACGACTTCAAGGCCAGCAAATACCGCCTGCTGACCGCCACCAAAGCCTTTGGCATGGGGGTCAACAAAGGGAACATTGCTTATACCGTTCACTATGGCATTCCCGGATCCATGGAAGCCCTCTACCAGGAGGCCGGTCGGGCGGGTCGGAACAAACGATTGTTTACAGACGCCCCTGCCGACTGCTACGTACTTCTGACAAAGGAACGAAATATCGGCCTGTTGGACAAGGTCTGGGATGCTGCAACCTCGGTGGCCGAGCTCAAGGAGTCCGTCAAAGGTTTGAGCCGCGAAAGCGATGTAAACACCAACCTTTATCTGATGACGCAAAACCTCGACACTATAAATGATGAGTTCAAGCTGCTGACCGCAATCTATCAGTATTTCTTGCAGAACAGCGATGTCCAGACCATCTCAGCAAGCGCCTCCCAGTTTGGTACTGACAAATTCAAATTTGAAAAGGCGGTTTATCGACTCTTCCAGCTCGGCATCGTTTTAGACTGGCTCGTTGAAGATTTCTTCAAGGGCCGGCTGACGATCGAGTTCAGTTGCCCCGATGAAGAGCAACTGCAGAAGAATCTTGAGATTAAGCTCAGAAAATACGATACCAGCTTCAAGCTGAGCGACATCTTCCAAAGCAGCAATCAGTACCACAGGATCCTGTGCGAGCGCTTGGACAAGGGGACGATCGACAAAAACCAGTTCATCTTTCTTGTTCTACTCCTCTGGTCATACGATCATTTTGCGTATAACCGCCGCCAGTCACTAAAAACAGTGTATGAGCAATGCAGCGATCTGGCGGCCGGCAAGATCAGTGAGGAGGACTTCAAGAACCGCCTGGAAGGCTATTTCAAGTTCAACGAGTCCAGCCATCTGATGGCTCACCTTGCGGAAAATCCTGATGACACCTCTGTCTGGCTATCTATCTTTTTTGAGGAAGATAGCGCATCCGACTCGAAGGAAATCATCAGCACAGCGAAGCTCTCCACTCTGAAAGAGCAACTCTCGCGCTTTCTGGAGTCCTACAAGGACAATATCTGCCTGAATTACTTAAGCGGCATACTCCGTCTGACGACCGATGAATTCGATGACGCTGATGGAGAGCGGCGCATGGCCTCGTCCCTGGAGCGTCTCAAACAGCAGTGCAGTGAACAGGTCGAAGCGTTGATCCGGGATACCTTGAAGCTCAAACCGCTGTTCTCGGTTGATGCCCAGTGCCGTTTCGCAAGGTTGATTAATGAAAAATTCCCCGAATCGCCTTTCCTTGAAATAATAAATGCCGAATTCGAGGATCCCTATTCCTACCATCAGCTTTTGACTCCCCTGCTTACGAGGCTCGCCAAGCTCACGACTGTTTATAAAGGAATCGAGTGGTGAACGACTTACAAAAACTGAACAAAGTCATAGGTTCGCTTGAGGAGCAAGCCTCCCAAGTAACGGAGTTCAATGGAATTCTGCGAGCGATAAACGATGCGCGCTCGGAGATTAATGCGAGCAATGGCGCCCTAGCATCACTGTCCAATGAACAGAAGCAACTCATCAAGGACTGTTACGGCAAGTTTGATGACTTTGACAAACGCTTTTCCGATCTCGAAAAGAAGCTGACTCACTTGGAAGAAGGCCAGGATAGAGTGCTGCGAATCATCGGCGAGCTGAAGATCCTCTCCCCTGACCAGTTCGAGCATGGGCGAGACAAAATCCTGTTGAAGCTTACCGAGCTCAATTTCCTGACCCCGGTCCAGTACGACGAAGGACGTCAAGCTGCTAATGAAGCGTTGAACTATACGATTAGTGAACTGGCGCAGAAGATCGAACAGGCCAATCGCGCTCATCAGGCGTCACTCAAGTCGCTAAAGGCAATGACTGTCTTGGGTATACTTGCGTTGGCGGGTGGTATCACATTTCTCGCGTATGTCTTACTGCACTAGCGAGAGGACGTTGGTTATTATGTCATGGAGTCGCCTGTCACTGAGGCCGACATTCTGCAGATGGCTCAACAGCTGGCGATGAGTCGTCTGTCTAAAGGCCGGGCACTGACTGAGTCCAAGCATGTTGGCGCCGACGCGAAATTGACGCAGTGCCGAGATGTCAGTGACCCAGTCTGATACTTCGCGAGCTATTACCTTTGCCGGATTTGTGCGGTTTTGGAGATGGGTCAGTCTTGCATCAGCACGTGGGTCAATTCGGCACGAGCGCCAACAGTCATGCGAAAGAAGTGGTGGAAGCATGGCGAACAAAAATCCTTAGTACGGGCGGTCCGGCGAGGCGAAGATTGCCAATGATTTACGCATTGTGCCTCTCTCCCTATTTCTCGATGTAGTTATCTCGCCAGCCGTCTGAAACGGTAACTTGTATCACTGACTTAGGTATCGACTTCAAAACCTTCCCAAGATTGAGGAAGCTCAAGCCGTAAGCCACTGACAAACGGTCGAAATCATTTCTCACAAGCCCTGGGGCATCAAGTCGCTTGGGTAGCTCCAACGGCCTGACTTTCACTCTCATCCACTCGTACAGGCTGGGATGGTTGTTCAACGTTTCTTTCAATCGACCGTAAAACGGCATACGGCTCCCTCCCCCGCACAGATATACAGGAATATCTGTTAGCTGCTCCCGCGTCAGGTAGCCTCGTGAGGTCTTCCAATATGTTTCGTGCCCCACTTGCTTAAACACCTTCCCGTAAAACTGTCGGTCTGAATGTTGGCGAGGATCTAAAAATTGGACCTTGGCCGCTGAGAAATAGGCTTCAAGCTGTTGTGGCATTCCTTCCTCGCCATCTGTCACCTTTCTTGCAGCTGAAATCGCCTCCAGAAGATCTTCCCGATTGGATGTTCGCTCTTCAATAGCACGAGCCCACCAGTCCAGACGATTTCGATGCAGGTTGACAGCGCCAAGGGGCTCAACAGTCGCGGTATAAAACTCAAAGTCCCATTTACCGCGGCCTCGCTTGACGTGAAAAAGCGAAGCATCAATGGTCCCCGCGCCTATATCCACCATCATGAAGTTGTTAGCGGCATTATTATCAAACCGTTCCGAAGCGACATAGCCGTAGATCTGCGCTGCGATTTCTGGGACGACGGAAAGCTCCACATCCTCCTGATCGGACGGGAGCTCTCCCGCATCAAGCGCCTCAGCACGGTGTAATGCAGCGATAACCCCAATGTCATCAATTTTTTCTTCTGAGCTTCCAGCCAAAATCCAGGCCGCCGCACCCAGTAACCTAAACCCCTTCGTTTGTTCAGGATCCAAGTGGTTGGCCGTAGGGAATCCCAATGCCATTCGCCAGACAATATTACTCGAGCGGTAAACTACTTCCTTTTCGCTAAACAGCCAGGCACGCGCTCTTCGGATAATTAGAGCGAGAAACGCTACGACTCGCTGCTGGTACTTAACAACTGTAGGGTGGGCAAGGAAAGCCAACTTGATATCAGCCATTGCTCTACCCCCATCTTCAAGCGAAAACACTCCTCCCTCTTTGTAAAGCCGGCACGGCAGCAAAAAACTCGGTAATCCAGTAGCATTGCGAAATGGCACAGCAAATGCTTTTTCCAAAGCACTGTCACCGATAACGACCTTCACACTGGAGCTACCAAAATCCAGTCCGAGGACCAACGCTCGATCCTCCTGAGCAGTAATTCCCTCCTTCGGTATCGGCTGAACCTGTTGCCCCGTTAGTTCGAGTTTCAGTAACTCCAGTGTTTTCATTCCATCAGAGTGCCCCCAGCACGGTGCAGAGTCAGCACCAAGTGACATTTCATATCGAGTATCAGGGCTGGTACTGGCATCTCTAGTCTCACGAGGATTGACGCCTTGGCGGTAAACGCTCAAGTCAATACTCAGTTGCTGAGCTGCTGCATTGGGTTGCTTTGACGACAGAGGCGGCCGCGCCTTCTCTACCTTTTTCTTTTTACTTGCGGCTCCTTGTCGGGACGCCGGCGTCTGTTCTGTTATTACTTCGGCCGGTGCCTGGCCCCGCTCGGGTTTGCATTCTGCGTGCTGATGGCGCCCAGCATGCCCAGGCTTATGCCCCGTCGATTGGATAGTTAAAGGTCGAACAGGCAGCTCTTGCCCTATCTTGGCGAAGGCTTCTTTGAGCTTTTCTTCTAACGTCACGCGCATATGTCAGTCCCTTGAGATCAAAGCAGCCGAATTACACCACCTGTTACGAAGTTTTTGTCTGAGCTTCCACCGCTCTTCAGTTCAAGCTCAGCAATGCGCTCTTGAAATCTGTTACGCAATTTTTTCAGCTTCCCCTCGGCTGCTGGAATCATGCGCATGCGTCGCTCCTCACCAGAAGAGCGGTGCGACTGGATTGTCGTTATGAGTCGCTCTACTTGCTTGTCCAAATGTGATTGGAGAGCCTTTTTCATCATCTTTAGCCGATCACGATCCTCCCGGCCTTGGGCGCTTTGAAATTCATCAAAACGTTCATCCAACTGATCACGACAAGCATCGAAATAAGCGGCTGCAGCTTCGGTGTCTAACTCGTTGGCAACACTCAACCACTGGCTCCCACAAAGTGCTGCGGTATTAACAAGATGCTCTGCTAGCTCCCCATCGACGAAACAATCGTTCTGAAAAGGCCGAACAACATACTCCAATCGCTCGATGTCGCGGGTACCGGAAACGGTCCAGCGATAGATGCCAAAGACATATATGCCAGGCTCAAAACCTTGCACCTCAAATGCGGCAAGGTCGATCGCTGAAACCGGGAACTTTGCCGGGCTTTTGCCCGCTTGGCGAAGACGATCGGTGACAAATCGAATCAGTGGATGATCCTGCGTTACACGCTCAAAAGCACTGGACGGATTTCCCTGACGGTTCTCGAAGAGCAATGGTTTAGGACGTTGACTCAACAGCTGGCTTCGCCCCTGTAAGCGATACAGATCTACAAACTCAGCGAACTCGACTCGAGCCTGCACGGAAAGCTCAAGGTCATATTCCATTGGGTCTCGATCAGACGGCACAAAACGTGAGCCGGGATAGTGCACGATCAGAAAATCACGTGCATAGCTCAACAAGTCTTCCCCCCGGATGTACCGGCCCAACTCCTTGGCAGCCCGCACCTTGTTCTGGATGAAGTCACTATGCGCGATTAACTGAGTAGCCTGAGCCTCGAGCTCCTCTTGCTGCCGATTGGTGTTTTCAATCGCGAGGCTGGCTTGATTGATACGCTGAGTCTCTTCTTCCGGAGTCAGCTTATGGGTAAGTAGGTCTTGAGTTAGCTCCCGAATTTGCTCTCCAAGAATCCCCTCCATACTACCCAACGCGAACGTGAATATATTCAGCCTATCCAGCAAGCGGTCATAGACTCGTTCGTCGATGGTGTCGGCATACATAAAATTCCAGATCATGATCCGCTCAGCTTCCTGGCCGATGCGGTCAATTCGACCTATCCGCTGCTCAATGCGCATTGGGTTCCAAGGAAGATCGTAGTTGATGACCAAGCTGGAGAACTGTAAATCGACCCCCTCTGAAGCCACTTCAGAAGACAATAGAATACTGGGGCCCTGAGGTTCTTGAAAGCGCGCCAGCGCCTGCTGTTTATCCATGCCCCCCTGGACCAACACAGAGGCATAGCCATCTTCACGTAAACGTTCAGCAAGGTAGGCCAGGGTCTGCCGGTAGAACGCAAATAAGACTACCTTTTTACCTGGGTTGTCAGCCCAATAGATACGCAGATTCTTCAGCAACTCAGCGTACTTGCTATCGTTGTGCCTCAGCGTTTCGTAATCGCCCACCTCTCGGGCAATATCCACCAACGCCGAGAGCAGCGACCCCATCTCATCAGGCTGTGGTGCCTTCTCTTCCAGCAGATCACCTTGTAAGTCATACAAGGTCTCCTCAAGTTCATCCTGCTCCAGAGCAGCATGTTTTTTCTGCCAGGCTCGGCAGGCTGCCGCCATACAGCTGGACATCTGTCGCTGCGGGATAGTCAGCATGAAGCCAGTGGATACAGCACGCGCCACACAGTACCCACGAATCGCTTCAGTGACCTGCTCGTAAAAATCGGACTCACTACCGCTCATGGTTGCGCGGATCGCGTATGGCGCACGCACTACCCGCCCTTCGTGCACGTCCCGTTTTAGGGTACGGGTCACTACCTTACTGAGCGGGTTTATTCGGTCTAGTTGATCAGCCAGCTCTGCCCGCCCTTTGGGATCGGCCAATCTCTTGTTACTGGGGGCATGCCCCCGCAGATAGGTGATCTGCTCGTTATCCTCGAAAAAGCGTGCTTCAAGCGCCTCATCCAGGCCTTCGACAAAATCCGTGCGCGTAATTGGCCCAGCCAAAATTCGATCTCGCAACCTTACGATAGGAGCATTAGCCTCAAGGCTGTATCGAAAGCTCTCCTCGTAGGGGAAGGCATCTTCGTCGATCAGATTGAGCAGGTTGAATAAGTCTGAACTGCGCAGTTGGATGGGTGTGGCCGAAAGCATGACCAGACTTGAGGCTACGGGGCGAAGCAACCGTCCCAACAGATTGGTCTGAGTACCCTTGTTACGCAGATAGTGCGCCTCATCGACCACAACCATATCCAGCAACGGCTCGTCCACCTCTGCATCTTCGAGAAATCTGGCCAATTTAGCAGCAGAGCGCTGACTGACTTGATCCGGCGAATTGAAGCCACGAGGTGGGCGCAACCCTTGCATGCTCGCGATGACCGCGAAGCCATCCTGTGGTCGCTCCCGCACTGCCTGAAGCTTCTTCAGCAAATCTCCTGCATCGACCATCTCCGCCAGCACACCAAAGCGGTTGGCCAGCTCATCACGCCACTTCTCCCTCAACATAGCCGGGCAAACAACCAATAATCGCTTTGCATCCAATCGCGCGCGCAATTCAGTCCAAATCAAGCCAGCCTCAATGGTTTTGCCTAGACCCACTTCATCAGCAATCAGAATGCCGTTGCAGGGCGAATCGAGAAACTGCAACACCGGCTTGAACTGATACGCCAGAAACTGGGTATTGGTAGTGTTGAGGCTGTAGATCAAGTTGGCCAGCTTGCCACTGAGCCGGTGAAAAGTAATCGCCGCCCGCAGGTCATCCTCGCCACTGAACCGTCCCCGCTCAATACACTCGTAGGGGCGTAGAGGCTTGTTTTCAACTTTTTCGAGGGTCGAGGGCAAAACGAAATCCTCGCTGCCATCGAGAAACGAAACCAACACCCGCTGTCGATGTACAGGGCCATCGGTTTCGTTACCCAAGATGCCGACCCGCGCCGGATTGGCTTTCAGCCTGACCTTGTCGCCTGGATTCAGAATGCTCACTCCGGAGCTCCCTGCATTTTCCGAATTAACCTATCTGACTCCATGCTCAGCTCAGCCCCTTCAAATGTTTCAATGAGCTGACCTGGGAAATGCTTTTCGTACCACTCAAGCTTGGTTTCCCGATGGTTGCGGTAACCCTCGTCGGAAATCATGCCCCAGTGCTCCCAGATGTACGTTTGCCCTTGGCAATGAACCAGGAAGTCAGGCAGGTAAAATGTTCCATCTTTCGCGTATAGAGGCTGCTCATACTCGAAGGGAAGTTCACGCTCGAACAGCATGTTCGCGATGATGACCTCTGACTTCGATCGCACCATGAACTGGGCAAGCGTATGATGAATTTTGCCCTCCTCATACCAATCACACTTTCTGCTGAGCAGTTGCGAAACAGGCCTCATATCAAACAGTGAGGAGTTGATAACTACCAGATGTGACGCTTCAGGGCGACGCAGAGTTAACAGTGGGGAAAGGTCTTCTTCGATCAGAAGCGTGCAGTGCTTTTTGGCACGCGTCAGACCGGTATAGAGCAGCTCAGGTGAAAGCAGTGCCTGTTTGCTCTTGGGCAGCACGAAGTAAACACGCTCAAACTCGCTACCTTGAGACTTGTGCACTGAAATGGCATAGGCAAGCTCCAGGTTATCCTCCACTTTCTCGTCCCCAATCCATTTTCCATCGGGTGTTTTACCCAGAGAACGCCCATAGCCGATCCAGAAGCTCTCCTTGCGGGAAAAAAGAACTTGAAAATGCTTAATTCGGAACCAGGGTCCAAACGCATTTTTCCCATCCAATGCATGGGCTTTGACAAACCCGAGCTCTCCGTTGAAAACCTCTACAGGTTTGTTTGAGCGTCCATGAGTATCCCAGGCCCACAGGGGCTTGGAGCGCGAACGATTTCGGATTTGCATGACCTTATCAAACAGCGCTACCCCATCAATCAACCGATGTGGATCCGGCCTCCG
The DNA here is from genome assembly GCF_029960145.1 of Pseudomonas sp. PS01299. Classification (NCBI taxonomy): domain Bacteria; kingdom Pseudomonadati; phylum Pseudomonadota; class Gammaproteobacteria; order Pseudomonadales; family Pseudomonadaceae; genus Pseudomonas; species Pseudomonas sp. PS01299. The sequence continues at coordinate 54,588 of NZ_JASCPO010000006.1, forward strand.
TCCCTTACTGGCGACCTGAAGCAGCCCGTTGAGATGATCAGTACCGAAAAACTCACCGCGATATGGCGAGATAACCTGGGATTGCTCAGGGCGATCTACCCCCTCCTTATTCTTGAAGGCTGCTCGCCATAGCTCATATGGCTTCTCGTTATTCAGCGTCAGGCCCGTATCGGCTTGCATATCCGACTGCAGACTAGACACCAGCTTGTCCTCGAGATCCTGCTGGCCACTCCAATAGATAACCTGCAAATCCTCGTCGACCTTCCCTCCCTCTTGAACTCGGGCAAGCATCTGTTCGGCATGGGCCTTCTGAAGCTCTACCTCGCCACCGCTGTTACGCAGAATGAACAGCGAGGCTAGGTCAATAATCCCGGTGCCCGTCTTCTGGAGACGGTTTTCCATTTGCCGCACATTAGTGCACAGGGTCCCCAGACACTCGGGATAGTCCTTACCTAGCCAATCGATCAAATCCGCAAACACCTTGCCGCGACCTATTGGCGGCAGCTGGCTGGGATCACCAACCAGAATGAGTCGCCTCACCGAATTCCAATTGATGGCTCGGAATAACGCGGCAACCAACGTAAGGTCGAGCATGGAGGACTCATCGACGATGTAGGTCTCTATACCCTCCTCTCGAAAACCTCCCTGCCGCTTGAAGGTCAGGTTGTCATTCAACCAGCCGCGCTGAGCCAGAAACGAGTGGATGGTGGAGGCAGCTTTGCCCGTTTTTTCACGGATGCGATCTGCGGCCTTACCTGTTGGGGCCAAAAGCTGAAAAGATGCTCCGCTGCCGTGGACTCTTTCGACAGCATGAATCAATGAGCGAATAACGGTCGTCTTCCCGGTCCCAGCAGAGCCAGCCAGCACACACAATGGCCTGACAAAAATCTGCTGACAGACTGCAATCTGGCCCTCTATCGCCTCCCGGTACTGATCAGCGTCCATCCGGCTCAGGATGCTGCAGTCATCGCGAAGGTAATCGCCCCAATGAGACTCCGTCAGAGGCACCTTAAAGCTGATGTCGGCTCGCTTATTGAGCTCACGCAAGCACTTTGAAACCAGTTGCTCGTCTTCCCAGGCAGAGCGCAGGTACACGTAGCGTTGCCCTTCGTGCTCCCGAAACTCGAGAGCGCCCAGCATGTGCTCCTTATCGATCTCGTAGTAGCGCTCGGTAAACTGGTGTCGTTTCCACTCAGCGACAAAGCTCAAGTCATGGTTAACGTCATGCAAAACCTGAGATAACTCGAGGAATGTTTGCGTCGACTTGATGAGCAGCTGACCGACCGTGAACGCACGCAGACGCCTCCAGTCGTCCACCTCATACAAGAAAGCCGGCGCGATGTTGGGCGATGGGAAGATTCCGTGTTCGATCTTGCTGAGCCCAATGGTGTCATCCGGTCCGTCGCCGATATATGACTCGCAAAGGATGTAGGGGTTGTCGATGATCTCACTCAATTTGGCCGGCAGGCCATAAGTCGTTCGATCCTCCCCTAGCAAGCGCCTCACTTGAGTGCCATCCAAGCCGAACCTAGGTAACAAATCTCGACTGAGTGCTCGCTCCTCATCCGTCCTTAGCTGCCACTGCCGCTTGACCTTACTGACCTCATCGCTGTTAAGGGCAAGTCCATCAAACGCTTTTGCAGTACCATCGAGAAAGGCAAAAACAGCATCCTTGATCGCGACAGCCTCCTCAGCTTTCGCCTTGACGAAGCCAGGGATGGCGGCCTGAAAGCCGATGACATCAAGCACAGCCGGCAACCCGGGATAAAGCCCTCGACCTTGCCAAAGCTCGGCAATCACTGATTGGAGCCAGCTAATCCGGCTGCCCCAGTTTTCGCTATCGTCGCCCAGCTCTTGCAGACGGCAAGCAACCCCAAGTAGCTGCTCTACCAGAATGAGGGCATCGTCGTCAGATACATGCCTCGCTGCGTACTTGCATACTCGTGGGTTCGCCGGTACAGCAAGAATCTGCTCCAACACCTCCGGCTTATCCGTATAGCGGTGATAAGGGATCCGCATGCCCTGATCGGGGTAGTGGCTGGATACCACTCGCTGCCAAACGAATCCACCATATCGGTCTATGGTCTCCTGGCTGCATTCGTCATAGAACAACTCCTCACCCAGAGCCTTGACCCGCGAGACACCAAGTAGCACATAGCGCTTGTTGTCTTCCTCACTGAACGGGTTGCTGAAGTTAGCGTAGTAAAAAACCAGGCTTCGACCGACCTCAACCTTGGCAAAAAAATTCCGAACCGCGGCCAAACGTTTGTCTGGATCGTATCCCCCCCTGGCTAGCTTGACCTCATCCTTATACATCTCCTCATAAGGCCAAATGCTGCAACTGGACGGTGGCATATCCCACTCGCGGCGCACGCCATCAGGACTTCTATCTTCCTTACGAAAGAACTCCGGCGTATCAGCAAAGGCATGAATCCTGTCCTGGCCGAAAGCATTGATGCTATACATGCAAGGCGGTACATCCTTGCCCAACTTGCTACACCCTTGACCACATACCTTCTGTTCTTGGGCCAAATCGCGCTGCTCGCCGATCATGGTGCCTGGATAAGACTGTTGTCCGACACAAAAGGTATTGGCAGCAGGGTCCTTACAAACATGACCATTCCAGCCATCTGCATGCCAAGCCAATCGAGCGGTGATATGCGTAGTCATTACTGCTGCTCCTTACTCATCACCGGAATCCCTATTGCCGCGCTTCGGAATAGACTTCTTCGGCACTGGTGGTAGATGGCACCAGCCTAGCTTTTCCTCAAGCTGGCGCCAGGCTTGATCGATCAAGGAACGCTCAGCGCGTTTGAAAACTCCATCGCGCAGGACCGATAGTGGTAGCCATTGACCGTCTGTTTCCGGATAGAAGAAATGCGTGTAGGCGTTACCTGTGTGCGACAGACGATGGGGCTCGTACTGTTCGGAGAGCATCGTGAAAGCATGGTTAGGACTCTGCGCCACCTTTTTTGGAAAGCCCTCAGGCATCTGGATGGGGCTGCATTCCAGCTCGCAGCGGTCCAGGCCTATCTGACGGAGCCAAAGGCCGCCCTCATCCTCAGCGAACAGATCATTCTGGCGTTTATTCTTTGGGCCGATGTGCACGGTGACGAAACGGGTGCAACCGGGTGGCCGATACTGCAAAGGGATATTCGGCATACCAGTAGGTTCGGCCTGCTGCAAGGCATACCCTCGGTCACTAAGCGCGACCAGCAAGGGCGCCCCCAATGGCAGCACCTCAACAGACAGTTCCTGGCTTATCAGCTTCAGAAAGTCACGATCCTGGATGGAATCCATGTTGACCACCAGGTCGGCAATAGCACCATCGCGCAACGGAACATCACCACCATAGAGGAACTCCCACTGCCCGTTAACGCGCTGCATCGGCAGGCTAATTCTTCTACTTCCCTGTCCATAACGCATAGTTCAATTCCCCTCGGCCTATTCGGCGAAAAACGCCCAGGCGATGCGATAGTCGGCTTCGCGGTTGGCCGGCATAAACCAGGCGCTGTCCATCACATCGGTGCTACCGCTCTGCTCGCCTGCAGCTTGCTGGCCGTCATCAGCATCATTGTCTTCGTCGTCATCGACGTCGTGGCCTTTTTCTTCGGCGCAGGTTGGACCTCGTAGGAACTAAAGCAAGCATGCTTGTTGGTGAAGGAGTAATCGTGATGGACCATCCTTGGGATACTGCAGCCTTTTTTAATACGATAGCAGTCACATTATCCGCGTTGCCCTTCAAGCGTAAAGCCACCGGTACAATTTTCCCTTCATATCAATCATGTAAATCGTCATCTACATGACTGCACTTAGCTGGACGTGCCCCCCTGAAGCCGACGCGGCAGGGAACTTGAGTCTATGGAAGTCTTCAGTCGACACCTGGCTCAGCCTCCGGCCCGACTAAGGTATTTTTTCAGCCGATCAGCCTGGTTAACCTCCTCGAGGTTATCGAACCCGATTCGCGCCTTACTCCAGCACAGAAAGCAATCATCGAAACCGATTACGGCATGCTGAACAGCCAACTGCTGATTCCTACTCGCAAGGCGCTGGTGCAGTATGTATTGCAGTGTTATCAGATCGACCCTACAAAAATGGAGCCCCGACCTGAATCCCAGCAGATCGTCGTGAGAAATCTGACTGAACTGGAGCCATGGCTGTATAGCTGATAGTTGGGCTAGGCCGGATCCGTACTTCCGTACTGAGTACAGCCTGTCTGACCATGCAACGGGACGACCGCGCTACGTGGGTAATAGCGAAACCTGCAAACACTAGTGCGAGGATTGCATCAAGTCACTCCCCTGCCCTTCGCTGGCCGAAGGCAATGCCTGCAAGCCCAGGGGACCCAATGTGTTGATCGATGACAATGACCGTCTGGGCAGCTCCGTTTTCCGCACTACAGGCTTCGCCAGCATCCGCACCACGGCGGCATCCATGAGTGTCGTGCACTTTATTATTTTCTGCTCAAGCTCCTGACAATGCGGCCCGGCCAAGTGAACTTGTAAATAGGGCTTACGAATTGCGCCAGTTAAAAATCGATCGACGTCTTTTTCACGCACCGGACGCCGACGCTATCAGCGCGCCACGCAAAATTATTCAAAACGCAAAAAACTTTACAGTAAATTAATTTACACTGGCGCCTCGTATAAGGCATCATCTGGACTAGCTCACATTCAGGAATGTCTATGCCGCTCCCCAAACACGAAGCCCTCCTCAGGCTACGCGCGATAGAGCTAATCAGCTATTGGGAGGGTCGCCTGATCACCACTCAGTTGATGGCATGGTTTGGTATCAGCCGCCAGCAAGCTTCTTCCGACATCAATCGCTATAACAGCGAGTTCAATCCAAGCTCACTAATTCACAGCCCTGCAGTTAAAGGCTATGTCCCGACGGCTGGCTTTCAACCCGTACTGAGCGCTGGACACATCAATGAGTACATGACACTCATCGGCGAGCAATCTGATCAGCCCGTGTCTGAAATTTTGGAAGCTCACCCCAGCGTAACTACTGTCCAACTTCCAGATCGTGCAGCACGCCCTGAAGTGGTTCGCGAGTTAATCAGAGCTTGCCGCAATGCCGGCAGCCTGAAAGTACTCTACGCCTCCATGTCCAACCCACAAATTCATGAGCGTGTGATTTCACCTCACACTCTCGTTTATACGGGTTTCCGCTGGCACGTTCGCGCTTGGTGCCATAAGCGCCTGGCCTTCCGCGACTTTTTACTCTCACGTATCTACCGCACACCAAAATCGTGCGACGCTCATGCCCCCTTATCGAGTACAGACAGTGGCTGGCACGACCAAGTCAACCTGACATTGATCCCTAATGAACTGCTCAGCGATGCCCAAAAGTCTTTGGTTGAACGCGATTTTGGTATGCCAGAAGGCCGCCTGCAGCTGACAGTTCGCACAGCACTTGCCCACTACACCCTTCAACGTTATCAAGCTGCCACCACCTCAGAAGAAGCCGAGCGAGTACGCGAGCATCCATTGCAATTGCTTCCAGCTGATCGCGCCAAGCTAACTCCCTTCCTTTTTAGCAGTGATGGGGAATAGGCATGCATAGCTTCCATTACGACTCTGACTTAATCGGCGGCTCGTTGCAGGTGCGTGAATCACGAGTCGTTGCAGACCTGCTACTGCAGGACGCCAGCCCTGAGCAATGGCATGAGGTCATACAGCAACAGAACCGGCTGCAGAAACGCGCACCAGCTTCGGCCAAGCGTGTGGCTCAAGCCATCCGCAAGCGTCTGGAGCGGCTGGATGCCCCTTTCTGGCGGGCAATTCGAGATGGAGATGATGAACTCGCTACCCAAGTGGTGTTCTGCTCTGCCTTGGAGCGCAACCTGCTCCTCGTCGAATTCATCGAGACCGTCCTCAAAGACGCTTTCGTCACCCGCGCCGGCGTGCTCGAACCCTACCACTGGAATGAGTTTCTGGATGAACGTAGCCATCGAGATTCGACCATCACCACCTGGACGGAGTCCAGCCGTAAGAAGATGGCGCAGGTCATCTATCGCATGCTGGCCGAGGTCAGCTTGTTGAAAAGCACCCGCAACATGAAACTACAAAACCTGATGATTCGGTCAGAGGTCCGCGTATTGCTGGATGACAGCTACCGCTATCGCATAAAAGCCTGTTTGGAAGTATCCAATGCCACCGGACAGTAGGCGTGGAATAAGGAGTGTTCGCATGAATCAGCAACTGCAGGATCGGCTAAACCAGATCCCAGACAAGATCCTCACCGAAGAGTTCTTGAAGAGCCAAGGGTTGGGCAATGAGCTCGGTTTCTGGATCTTCGACTATGCCCCCGAGGATGAGCTGCAGGTGCGCGAATACCTCCGTTTCCTGCAGGGCTTCCTTGCCAGGAAGCACAGTCAGCTCAAAGTGGCTCATATCAATCTGCTACAGGCTATGCGCGAATATCTGGATCAACGCAGCTTCACTGAAAAAGCCATTCAGATGCAGCAAACCAAAGGTGACCTCGCGTTGCTCAAGGCGCTATCCGGACCGCTGCATATGGACAAATTCGCGCCCTTCCTAATGGAACACAGCGCCGCCGATCAACACGACGTGGTGCTAATCAGTGGTGTGGGCTCAGTTTGGCCGGTTCTTCGCGCCCACAATCTTCTCAACAAGCTACACGCGCTGCTTGGCCACAAGCCTCTGGTTCTTTTTTACCCCGGTCATTACTCAGGGCAGTCACTCGCCTTGTTCGACCGCATTCCCAGCAACAACTACTACCGCGCCTTCAAGCTGGTTCCCTGATCAATAAGGACGATTGCCGTGAGCATTAAAGATATTTTCTTCAAGGAACTCGATCGCCCGATCAACGGCGTGGTTAAGGCGGATCAGTCCGACGACGCAACCGTGCACCAGGAGTTGGATGAATACGTTGTCACCAACGAGCTGGAAAAACACTTCCGCAGCTTCTTCGAGTCCTACAGTACTGACTTGAACGATCCCTCCATCGCCAACCGCGTGGGCGTATGGATCAGCGGTTTCTTCGGCTCGGGTAAGTCGCACTTCCTCAAGACATTGTCATACCTGCTGGCCAACATCGAAGCGCGCGACGACCAGGGCAATACCCGCAAGGCTGTTTCCTTCTTTGATGCGAGCAAACTACGTGATGCCACCATCCGTGCCGACATCGACAAGGCCGTTGCCAACAGTGCCGATGTCATCTTGTTTAACATCGACAGCAAAGCCAGCTCCAACGATGCTGGCAACCCGATCCTTAATGTCTTCCTACGGGTGTTCAACGAGCATCAAGGTTTCAGTGGCGACCATCCCCACATCGCCCACATGGAGCGTCATCTGGCCCAGCGCGGCGTCTATGAGCGATTCAAGCAAGCCTTTAATGACTCCACCGGGATGGACTGGACTGAGGAGCGTGATGGCTATCAGTTTTACCAGGATGACATTGAGCAAGCGGTAGCCGCAGCCCTCGATCTATCTGATGAGGCTGCGCACAAATGGTTCGAAGACTCCGAACAAACGTTCAGCGTCTCAGTCGAGAGCTTCTGCAACTGGGTGCGTGAATACCTCGATACCCAGCCAGCTAAACACCGCGTGCTGTTCCTGGTGGACGAAGTCGGCCAGTTCATCGGCAGCGATACCAAACTGATGCTAACCCTGCAGACCATCACCGAAAACCTCGGCACCATCTGCAAGGGCCGCGCCTGGATCATCGTCACTTCTCAAGCCGATATGGATGCCGTACTGGGCGAGCTGTCCGCCTCCAAGGCCAACGACTTCTCGAAAATTGCCGGGCGCTTCAAAACCCGACTTTCACTGTCGAGCTCCAACACTGACGAGGTCATCCAGAAGCGTCTGCTGCGTAAAACACCGGAAGCTGAAGCAGAGCTGCGCGCCCTCTGGGAACAGAAAGGCGACATCCTGCGCAACCAGATCACCTTCGACCGCTCCGGCCCGACCCTGAAAAACTTCGATGGTCCGGAAAGCTTCATTAACAATTACCCCTTTGCGCCGTACCACTTCCAGCTGGTGCAAAAGGTCTTCGAGGAGATCCGCAAGGTCGGTGCCACCGGGGCGCACCTGGCCTACGGTGAGCGCTCCATGCTCGATGCTTTTCAGATGGCAGCCATGGCCATTGCGGAGAAACCGCTCGGTGCGCTGATTCCCATGTACAGCTTCTACCGCGCCGTCGAAGGCTTCCTCGATACAGCCGTCAAGCGCACCATCGACCAAGCGGGCGAAAGCAGCGTTCTCGACGCCTTCGACGTACAGATCCTGCGCACCCTGTTCATGATCCGCTATGTCGACTTGATCAAGGGCACCCTCGACAACCTCGTCACCCTCTCCATTGAACAGGTCGACGAAGACAAACTAGCGCTACGTCGCCGCATCGAAGAAACCCTCCAGCGCCTTGAAAAGGAAAGCCTGATCACCCGCAACGGTGACGAGTTTGTCTTCCTCACCAACGAGGAGCGCGACATCACCCGCAAGATCAAGGCCACAGAGATCGCCGGTTCAGAAGAAAACAAGGCGCTCTCTGACCTGATCTACAAAGACCTGCTCAAGGACAAGAACAAGTTCCGCTACAGCGTCAACAAGACCGATTACAGTATCGGTCGCTACCTCGACGGCCACAGCCTCGAAGGTCGTTACGAGCACGACCTCCGTGTCGAAGTGATCTCGCCACTGGATCTCGACTACGCTCTCTATGGTGAAGCCGGCTGCATCAATAAAAGCAACGAAGCTCCTGCCGGCATGGCACTTTTCAAATTACCTGACAGCAAGGATTTCTTCACCGAGCTGCGCACCTGGCTGAAGACCAACAAGTTCATCCGCCTCAACGACGACGGTAGCCAGCCTGAGCTGAGCAAGATCCTCGCCGAACGCGGCCGCGAGAATCAGGAGCGCAAAAAACGCCTGCGCTTGTTACTGGAAGAGCTGGCCGAGCGCGCAGAGGTCTATGCGCAGGGGCAGCACTTGAAGCTCAACAGCAACAATATCGTCAACAAGTTCGATGAAGCGTGCCAGTACCTCCTCGAAAACACCTTCACCAAACTGGGCTATCTGCGAGTACTACAGCAGGAGCCCGAGCGTGAACTCCACGCCATTCTGCACACCAATGACATCGACCAACTCGGCTTGACCCTCGACGGTGACGAAGGCAACCCGCAGGCCATCAAGGAAGTAGAGCAGTTCATCTCGCTACGCGCTTCCGGTAACGAACGCTTGCTGGTCGCAGACATCATCGAGCGCTTCAGTAAGCGCCCATATGGCTGGCCGGACGGAGAAATCCTGCTGGTCCTCGGTCGCCTGGCTGCTTCCAGCCGTATTTCGTTCCACGCCGCAGGCCCCAGCATGCCGCTGTCGGACGCCTTCGAGTACCTTGCCAACAGCCGTAAGCGTCGTGAAGTCTCGGTGCAGAAGAAGCGCCAAACTGACGAAGGACTGCTCAAGCAAGCACGTAATCTAACCCAGGAGCTGTTCAACGCCCTAGGCCCATCGGGCGAAAAGGAGTTGTTCGATTACTACTGCGTGCACTTCGGTAAATGGCGCACCAACCTAGAAAAATACAAAGCAACGGCTAGCGCCGGGCGCTTCCCTGGTAAAGATGCCATAGAACAGGCCTTGCTCAACCTGCAGCGCCTACTAAACAACACCGACAGCGTCGACTTTTTCAAGGCTGTGGTCGACAACAAGGATGACTACCTGGATCTGGAAGAGGACTACCGTGATCTACACGAGTTCTTCACCAATCAGCTACATACCTGGCAGCAACTGCAGCAGGCCTTGCGTCGTTTCGAGAAGAACAAACCAGCGCTAGATAAAGACGAGAAAGCCTGCAAAGCGCTGGCCGAGTTGAAAGCTATTGAGCAGAACACCACGCCCTACAGTCAGCTGCACCAGGTCGCTACTTTGGTTGAAACGGTAGAAGCCATTAACGGCGCCATCCTGACTGAAAAGCGACAACATGCCCTGGTTCGTGTCGACGAGAAAATTACCCAATTGCAGACCGAGATTGGCAAGAGCGGTATCGAAACCGCCGAATTGAGTAACCGCCTCCTGCGCCCGCTGCAGCTGGTCAAGGCAGATCTGGAGACCGAAACCAGCATCGCCAACATCTACATGTTGCAAACCCAGACTGCCGACGAGCGCCTACACGACGGTGTGTTTGAGCTAGAGCGTGCTATTCAGGCCGAGGCCGAACGCCAGCAGAAGCTTCAGCAAGAGCAGGCCAAGGCCGTACAAACAGCCAATTCGGCAAGCGGCGCCAAAGAAGACCTGGCGCCTGCTTTGGTGCCAACGCCTAAGCCTGTAGCTCCGCCAAAGCCCGTGGTGGAAGTTGCAGCCACCAGTGTGTTCAACAAGCTGGGCAACGGCTTGTATCTGGAAAGCCAGAACGATATCGACCGTTTCATCGAGGCCCTCAAGGCCGAACTGGAAAGCGCTATTCAGCAAGATAAACGCATTCGCATTCGTTGACCCCTTGCTGCACGGAAAAGGGTGTGCCCTCTCCAAGCTGCAAACTGCGCCAAAGCCAGCTCAAAAAGAATTAGGAAACGCCGATATGAACACCAGCAGCATCAAAAACTACGCCCCCAAAGCGCGCACGGCCTTTATTGCCGCCATGACCAAGCGCGCTGCGTTGTTTGGCATCCGCGAGTCCAGCATCCCCAGCATGGGCATCGCGCCAGTAGAGCAAAAGGGTGATCTGGCCCTGATCGGCGAGCGGGCCTTTCCTGCCAGCATCATCCGCCCGCGCGCTGCGCTGGTGAAAAAGGTCGAGCAACTGGGCTTCGCCCAGGCAATGGAACAGGCCGCCTATAGCTGGTTCAACCGCCTCTGTGCTATTCGCTATATGGAACTCAAGGACTATCTCGGTCACGGTCGTCGCGTGCTTAGTGCCGCCAACGGGAACGCTACCGCACCGCAGATTCTCGACGACTGCCTGGATATCGAGTTGCCGGGCCTCGATAAGCAGCGCATTGCCGAGCTGAAGCTCGACGGCACTAAAGACGAAGAGCTCTACCGCGAACTGCTGCTGGCCCAGTGCCACGCCCTGCATCAGGCCATGCCGTTTCTCTTTGAAACGGTGGATGACGCCACCGAGTTGCTGCTGCCGGACAACCTCACCAAAACCGACTCACTGATCCGCGAGCTAGTCAGCGCCATTCCCGAAGAGGACTGGGCCAATATCGAGATCATCGGCTGGCTCTACCAGTTCTACATCTCGGAGAAGAAGGAACAGGTCATTGGCAAGGTGGTGAAGTCGGAAGACATTCCGGCGGCGACCCAGCTCTTCACCCCCAACTGGATCGTGAAATACATGGTGCAAAACTCGCTGGGCGCGCAGTGGCTGGCGACCTATCCCGGTTCGCCACTTAAATCGCAAATGGAGTACTACATCGAGCCCGTCGAGCAGACCAACGAGGTGAATGAACAGCTCGCGGCCAGCACGCCAAGCCAGCTCAACCCCGAGACACTGACCCTGATCGACCCGGCCAGTGGCTCCGGGCACATCCTGGTGGAGGCCTATGACCTGTTCAAGGCCATCTACTTGGAGCGCGGCTATCGCCAGCGCGACGTGGCGCAGTTGATCCTCGAGAAGAACCTGTTTGGCCTCGATATCGACGGGCGCGCCGCCCAGCTAACCGGTTTTGCGTTGATGATGAAGGGCCGTGCCGATGACCGTCGGCTATTCGAGCGCCGAGTAAAGCTCAATGTGATGGCGCTGGAGGTCAGCGCGGGGCTCGATGCCGAGGTACTGGCTAGCGGCATAAAGCTGGCGGACTACGGACTGCAGTTGGGCGATCTAATGGGGCTGAGTCGGCTATTCGAGTATGCCACGACCTTTGGCTCACTGATTCAGGTGCCGGAGGGGTTGGCAGAAAAGCTGCCGAGGTTGAAGCAGCTGTGCGAGGCGACTAGCCAGGATCTGTTTGTAGCGGAACAGCTCAAGCGTTTAGGGCCGTTGGTGCAGCAGGCAGAGATGCTGGCTGCGCAATACGACGTGGTGGTTGCCAATCCGCCGTATATGGGGAGCAAGTACCACGTAGCCGCCGTCAAGGAGTTCCTTAAAGAGCACTATGCCGACGTGAAGTCTGACCTGTTCTCTGCGTTCATCGTTCAGTGCTCAGCGTTGGGTTCTGCTACCGCACGTATCGGTATCATGAGCCCGAATGTGTGGATGTACATTGCTTCTCACGAGAAGCTGCGCCACTTCCTGCTTTCACGGCGAACACTCGCTAGCCTAGTTGAACTCCCACTGTCTGCTTTTAAAGGGGCTACAGTTCAAATTTGCTCGTTTACTTTTAGGAACACTCATTCTTCTAATGCAAAAGGGGGCTTCGTTAGCCTTGTTGATTTCAAGGGTGGCGACCCAGAGATGGCGGCGTTCACAAGGCAAGCTATTCAGAGTCCAGAGTGTGGGTGGTTTTTCAAGATAGATCAGGACGAATTCAAAAAGATCCCTGGTAGCCCTGTTACTTATTCGTTGGGCGAAAAAGTCAGGGACGCTTTTGTTCGACTTCCGAGAATAGGCCAGTTTGGCGACACACGTGCCGGGCTTCAGACTGATGACAACGCTAGGTTTCTAAAACTGTGGTTTGAGGTCTCCCATCACCTAATCGGCTTCGGCATGATGTCGAGAGAAGATGCGAGTCAAAGCGGTAAGAAGTGGTTCCCGCACAAGAAGGGGGGGGACTTTCGTAAGTGGTACGGGAATGACGAATTCGTCGTCAACTGGGAAAGTGACGGGAGAGAACTGTTCGAGTTCATCTCATCAAGGCATTCCTCTCCAACCAAACGTATCCAAAGCTTGGGGAAGTATTTTTCCTCCGGCGTAACTTGGACGCACACAACCAGCTCACACTTCAGCGCCCGGGACATGCCAAACGGCTTCATCTTCAATGTAGAGGCTCCTTCGTTATTTGGAGTCGACCGTGAGATCTACCTTCCGTTTTTGTGCTCGCGTGTCTGCTTATTCTTGATGTCGCTTACCAACCCGACGTTTCACTTCGTTTCCAGTAGCGTGGCATCACTTCCCTTTCCACAGGAGTCAGCCGCTAAGCAAAAGCCAGTCCTACGGCAGATCTATAGCGGTTGCGTTGGATATGCAGAGCTCGACTGGAACGCCTACGAACGCTCCTGGGACTTCCAATCCCTCCCCATCCTGACGGCTTCCTCCGAGCCCACGCCCACCCTTGAATCCAGCTACAGTGCCTGGATCACCCAGAACCGCGACACCATTACCGAGATGCAGCGCCTTGAAGAAGAGAACAATCGCCTCTTTATCGACGCCTACGGCTTAGCGGACGAGCTTACCCCCGACGTGCCTATCGAGCAGATTACCCTAACGGTGAACCCGGCTTACCGCTACGGCGGAAAGATGAGCGAAGCCGAGCTGTGGACGCGCTTTCGTGAGGACACCTGTGCGGAGCTGGTTTCCTACGCCATCGGCTGCATGTTCGGTCGCTACAGCCTGGATGAGCCCGGCCTGATCTATGCACACAGCGGCAACCAGGGTTTCGACCTCAGCCGCTACACCACCTTTTCAGCCGATTCCGACGGCATCCTACCGCTCACAGATAAAGAGTGGTTTGCCGACGATGCGGGCAATCGCCTGATTGAATTTGTCTCAGTGGCTTGGGACAAAGTCCACCTCGAAGCCAACCTGCGCTTTCTCGCGGAAAACCTCTCGCCGAAAAAGACCGAGTCAAGCCGCGATACCCTGCGCCGTTATCTTTGCGACAACTTCTTCAAGGATCATCTGCAAACCTACAAAAAGCGCCCGATCTACTGGCTGTTCAGCAGTGGCAAGCAAAAGGCCTTCCAGTGCTTGGTGTACCTGCACCGCTACAACGAAGGTACCCTGGCGCGCATGCGTACCGAGTACGTTATTCCGCTGACCGCCAAGCTCAACACCTACGCCAACAAGCTTGAGCAGGACATCGAAGCCAGTCCCAGCACCGCCGAGAAAAAGCGCCTGGAAAAAGAGCTCGCCACCCTGCACAACCAACAAGCCGAACTCACCACCTTCGACGAAAAACTCCGTCACCACGCGGACCAGCGCATCAGCCTGGATCTGGATGACGGCGTGAAGGTGAACTACGGCAAGTTTGGGGATTTGTTGGCTGAGGTGAAGGCGATCACTGGCGAGAAGGCGGAGTAGAGGGATGACGGCTCATAATAATTACCTAGCTTCGCTCGAAGCCTGCAAGCGTATAGCCAAAGAAGAATATGAGACTGTTTATGCTCACTTTGAGCAATGCGACACCATTATTGATGCGCTGAGTAAAAAACTGCAGGGCGTGATTAATCATGGCCGCCAGACGCTATCCGAAGACAAGATGGTGGAAGATGGTCTGACCAACATGCTTCAGGATCTCGCAAGCGACTACGGAAAGCTGCTCTCGAAACGAAACGCCAATCTCGGCAAGCAGAAACGAAGCCTTGACTGCTTCAATGTCATGCTTTTTGGCCGAACTATGGCTGGCAAGAGCACTATTCGCGAGGCCATTACACGAGGGGATGGTCAGACCATTGGTAAAGGGGCGCAAAGAACAACACGCGACGTTAAAGAGTACGAATGGAACAACCTTAGGATCATTGATACTCCTGGCTTCGGAGCCTTTAACGGTCAAGAAGACACCGAGGTCGCACACGAAATCCTTGAACAATCAGACGTCGTGCTGTTCATGCTTAACAGCGACAGCATCCAAGAATCAACCTTTGTTGAGCTTGAACATGTCCATAAGCTCAACAAGCCTCTGATCTTCGTGTTGAACATGAAGAAGGATCTGGAAAGCGAAGGTAACCGGCGACGAGCACTGAAAAGCCCGGAAAAATATATTTTTAAGGAAGAAGATATCCAGTCCCATGGTGACCGACTTAAGAGTCTTGCCGCGCGCGCAGGCATCAATCCGAGTACAGTTCGAATCATCCCAATCCATGCTCAAGCTGCATTCTTGGCAACCAAAATCACGGGCGAGGAAGGTTCGCAATTACATGCGCTGAGCCGAATTAATGACCTTCTAAATGCGCTTATTGACGAAGTTGAAATTAATGGGCCGACTCGAAGGATCCAAACGTTTCTTGACTCTAGTCTCCATCATATCGATGAGCAGAGCTTGCTCATTCTCAGCCAAAGGGATCGGCTTGCTAAGCTTTTGCCGCAGTATGAAAGTAGCTACACTCGTATATCCCAATGGAAAGTAAAAACCCTCCGGGATGCGCCACGACTGCTTTCCAAAGAAGTTGATGCTGCTTTTAAACCACTAATAGACTCTGTTGCAGACTTTGTTGATGACCATATTGAAGACAAAAATGCAGCCGAGGCATGGGATCGTCACTACAAAAGCTTTAATATTGCAAAAAAAGTAGAGCGATCGGCACAAGCCTCGGCAGAGCAAGTGGTAGAAGAGCTTCAAGACTTTAATCGAGAAATGAACGAGGGCTTGGATATCACCTTGTCTTTCGAGGTTGTCCATGATGGTAAAAATTTCAGCGAATCCGACTTCAGGCGCATAAACGGTTGGGGCTCTGCGATAGCTGGAGTTGTGAGTGCAATTGCTTTCTTCAACGCGTGGAATCCAGTAGGCTGGGTAGCTGCCGGCATTGGTTTAATTTTTACGGTATTTTCTTTTTTTTCTGATAGTCGCGCTAAAAAGCTCAAAGAGGCAAAATCCAAACAGCGCCAGGCCTTGCTTGAAGATATCGAGAAAAGCAAACGAAAAATCAAAACCAATCTGGAAAGCTGGTTCGATACAAACCTTCATCGCGCTATTATCTTACCGACAGAGTACAACCTATCACTTCTTTGCCTGTCACTCAGTGGATTTATAACCGAGCTAGATGAAACTGATAGCCAACTCTATGCACTGAAGCACGAAATTAATTTCCGCCTACTGAATCGAGTCGCTTACGTCATCACAAAGCAACACTTCGCCCTACCAAAAGCTATAAAAATAGTTAGAGTCCCCGGATACGCTTGTTATTTTTTGATTTCTGATTATTTCCGTAACTTTGAACTTCTTAAGGCTATGAGCAAAGCCATGAGAGAAACAATTCTTGCCGTGTATAACACCAGCCTGGATAAAAAAATCTTCCATCTTTACAAGGGACTCGTAGAAAAAGTCGAGCTTTCCGAACAAGATAAAGTGTCCGTGTTCGCCCAGCAGCAAAATCTTAGCAAGATCATTGGAAAAGACCACCGCCGAATAAAAATGGTGGCTGCGCTTTGTTCCTGTGAAATTACCCCCATCGCCATTTAAGGAAGAATCATGAGCGAAATTGGTTACAGCACTCTCAAAGAAAAGGTCGAAAGCCTTTACCAGCGCTCTAACAAGCTATGGAACGCCAGCAATTTCAAATCATCGAAGGCAGAGTTCGATATTGATTTAGCGCCTTTGAATCTTGTTTTTGCCGGCCAGTACAGCGCTGGCAAGTCCTCCCTAATTAAGATGCTGACAGGCATTGAGCATATTAAAATTGGAGCTGGCGTAACAACAGACTTTGTCACTCAATATCAGCATAAATCGTTAAACATCTGGGATACCCCTGGAATCCTTGCTGGTGAGTGCGAGCAACATGACGCCAAAGCGCTTGAAGCCATAGCGAAAGCAGACTTGCTGGTTTACGTAATCACCAATGAACTGTTCGACAATGTAGTAGGCGCCGCCTTCCGCAACCTCTGCTTTAACCAAGGTCGCGCGAAGGAAATGATGATTGTCATCAACAAATTTGAAAGCGACTCGGCCGACAAAGAAACCAAGATCACCGGCATCACCCAGGTACTTGAGCCAAAGATCCCAGAAGACTTCCCCATCGTCTTTACTGATGCACAGTCTTTCTTCGACGCATTCGATGAGGATGACGAGCAAGAGCGTCATGAGTTATTGGCGCTTTCTAACGCTGAAGGGTTCGCCAAAGCAATTGATGACTTTGTCGCGAAACGCGGCTTATACGCCAGACTGACGACCCCTCTCCAGCAGCTTCAAATCAAGCTGGAGTCAAAAATTGACGAGCTGACCATTTCTGATCCACTGCAAAAGGGCTTGGTTAGCTTGCTCACTCAAAACAAACGCGTGTTTCAAGTCAACAGACGGGACCTCATCAAAAAGGTAAACGCGGACTTAGACAAACTGAACAGCCAGATTGTTGAACAAGGAAATCGGCTTGCCGATACTTTGGGTGGAGAGCAGGAAGAATTTGAAAAAATACAGGACAGTTCGACTCACGAATGTGAGCGACTGATAACTTCTGCCCTGGAAGATCTACAGGTCACTGTAGACGAGTGCCTTGTAGATCTCGAGGCGGAGCTGGTCGAGTTGGCAAATACCCCAGCCAGCTTGAAAATCAATGAAGCCCTAGAAGCTGCAAAGAATTTTAATCCAGAAGCCGAGCAAGAGAAAGTCGGCAGCGTCACCAAAGATGATCCCCTGAAGCTTAACAGCGCTCTCAGCCAGAGCATGACGAAATCCGCAGAAAAGGGATTCTCATTCCTTGCTAAAAGCGCTGTTGGCGATGCATCTAAAACAGGGCTCAAATCAGTTTCAGGCAGCACGCTACATACCGCCATTAAAGAGATCGGCGGCTTTTTTGGCTACAAATTCAAGGCTTGGGAAGCTGTGAAAATAGCGGACAAAATAGGTAAAGGCGCCAAATTTCTAGGTCCAGCAATGGCGATCTTCGGGGTTGGCATGCAGGTGTATGACGACTATCAGCAATCCGAACATGAAAAAGAGATTCGTAAAATAAAGCGGGATATCCGCAAAAACTTTAAAGACTACAGCGATTCCGTGCGTAAAAGTATCGACGCTCAGGTCGAGAAGCTACTTGATAAAGGATTTGATCAATCTATCGTGAATATTGACGAAGCTCTCCGGGAAATACGAGCTCAGTCTGTCGACAAATCAGACAGCGCAAACGCCCTCCGCGCTGAACTGGCTGAGGTGACAAAACTTCGCGAAGAGATCCAAAGCGCCTATTAAGATAAGTCTAACGTAAATTTCATGCCTGAGATTCTGCTGTAGGCCAAGGATTTAATTATGGATTCACAACAACTTAACCAAGGCCTGCGGCAGGCATTTTTCAAAGAAAGCCACCGCATCGTTTTTTGGTACGACCCTGAACAGGGCTTCACGGATGAACTCGGCCAGCTCCATCTGCCCGGTGTACAGGTGCTGAACATGCAAGGGCTTTCCACCTTTGGTACTAAGCTCAAGCTGGAGCTTGAGGACACTGAAGGTAAGTACTTGCTCTATTTCCCGTGCGCCGAACCTGACGCGAATGATGACTGGTTGCTGGACATCAAGCTTTACTCGCGCAGTTTCTATGCTGACAAGGTGTCACTGATCTTCAATGACCTGGGCTTGCACCAGCAGGTGCTCCGTGAGCATCTAGCCAGCCGTGAGCGCTTCCTTAGCAGCAAGGCTCGCCTAGCCAGCCTGAAGCGCTTGATCCAACCAACTGACACCGAACATGAGTTGGATCTGGCGATGATTGCCGTTGCGCTGTGTGCTAGTGGCAGTGACGTCATGACGCTGCTTTGCACCCTGGCTGATGGTGCCGTACGTGACGATCTGGGTCTTGAGCAGAATCCTGCGGTCATCGATGAGCTGTACAAGTTCGGCCTAATGCCGGCGTTGCTGCAGGCCCTGCGTGAAGAGGTTGGCTATCAGGCCTCCATCGAGGAAGTCAGTGACGATAAACCGTTCAGCTTTGGGTATTTCCTTATTCGACTGCTAGCGACCGAGTTCTGCGAAAGCATCGGCGATATTCCCAGCTGGGCATCAGCAATTGCTATTCCCTCAGCCAACGCACGAGCTACTTCACGTGCACTGCTTTCCCGCTGGCGTGACAGCTCACGGTTTTACCAAGCCTACGATGAGATTTCCGGCTGGGTCGGTGAGGCCCTGCATATCACCCAGAAGATTGGTGAAATCTCGTTGGAGAGCTTGGCCAATGTTGCGACCTTCGAAGCCGTCGAGCGGCAGATCATTGTCGACCTGACTAAGGCTATTCCGGAGGCAGATCCGCGTGACCTCGGTTTGTTTTCGAAGATCATCTCAGAGCGATTGGATAACTACTGGGCGACTCGCCATAAGGACGATGAGACACGCCGCAAGTTCCGGCTGCTATACACCGCTTTGTCAGCAGCAATCGACCTGTTTACGCAGCGTCACCAGCACGCTGCGGGCTTTCACTTCGCCAGTACCGAGGCGTTGTACAAAGCCTATGAGAGCGAGCTGTACCGTTTTGACACGGCTTACCGCCATTATTTTGCCTCCTCTCAGCGCGCCCACGTCGAGCTGCTGAAGAAGCTTGATGAGGCCGTCGAGCAGTGCTATGCGTATTGGTATCTCGATCAGCTCGGACGCTCCTGGGGCGATCGTGTTGAGGCCGAACAGCGCTTGGAGCGCTGGAAAATACCTGGCGTTCCTAACCAGCAGAATTTTTATGAACGTTGGGTAGCACCTTTGTTGGAGGGACATCGCAGTAAGCGCGTTGTAGTGATCATCAGCGATGCCTTCCGCTATGAAGCCGCCGTCGAGCTGTGCCAGCGCATCAATGAAAAGCGCTACAGCAAGGCCAGCCTGAATAGCCAGTTGGGCGTATTGCCGAGTTACACCACGTTAGGCATGGCCTCCCTGTTGCCACACCAGACGCTGGAGTATCGCGAAGGCAGTGATGGTGTTTTCGTAGACGGACTCAATACTGGCAACACCATCGCTCGCGACAAAGCTCTTGCCCTGCATGGCGGCATGGCCGTGACGGCACTGCAAGTCAAAGAGTGGTCCCGTGACGCTGGACGCGAAGCGCTTAAAGATCAGCAACTGGTATACGTCTATCACAACGTGATCGATGACCGCAGTGACAAGGGCGGTGGCTCCGAGGTAGATACCTTCCACCACGTCGAGTTCGCCATTGAAGAGCTGACCGAGCTGACCCGCAAGATCCTCATGCACTTCAACACCAGCACAGTGTTGATCACGGCCGATCATGGCTTCCTCTTCCAGCAGAGCAAGCTTGAGGCGGCGGATCGCACCTCACTCGTAGAGAAGCCGGATAGTGCGATCAAAAGTAAGAAACGCTATGTCATTGGCCATACGCTGCCTGCTGCCAAGGATGTCTGGCAGGGATCGACCAAGCAGACTGCGGGCACAACATCGGACACTCAGTTCTGGATACCCAAAGGCGCGAATCGTTTCCACTTTGTCGGCGGTGCACGCTTCGTTCATGGCGGGGCCATGCCTCAGGAAATCGTTGTTCCTGTGCTGACGGTCAACCAGTTACGCGGCGAGAAAGCGGAGAAACGCACCAAACGCAAAGTCGGGGTGATCTCACCGAAATCTGCCCTGAAGATGGTCACCAATATCCAGCGCTTTGACCTGATCCAGACCGAGTCTGTCAGCGAGCAGGTGCTACCAATTACGGTTGCTGTGGCCATCTACGAAGGGGGGCAGCCGGTCTCCAGTGAGGAGGTTGTGACGTTCAACTGCGCGACGGACTCCATGAGCGAGCGCCTTAAGCAGGTACGCCTGTCACTATCAGGCAGCGACTTTGACCGGCAGAAAGATTACTTCCTGATAATCCGCGATAAAGATTTGAACACTGAGCTTGAGCGCTACCGTGTAACGATTGACCTGGCCTTCACTGACGACTTTTTTTGAGAGCACTAGACCAGATGGAAACCCAAGTGGATAAAGATCTCGATCACTTGCTCAACGAACACTTCGCCGGTCGCGTGGTGCGCAAGGATCTGACCAAGCTGATAAAGGAAGGCGCGAACGTACCGGTTTATGTGCTTGAGTACTTGCTGGGTATGTACTGCGCGTCCGATGACTCAGAAGTGATCGAACAAGGCCTGAAGAACGTCAAGACTGTTTTAGCCGAAAACTACGTTCGCCCGGATGAGGCTGAGAAGGTCAAGTCTCTAGTTCGCGAGCGTGGCACGTACAAGGTGATCGACCGAGTCACCGTGCGCCTGAATGAAAAAAAAGACCGCTACGAAGCCTCTTTCAGCAACCTAGGCATCAAGGACGCTGAGATCTCTGCCGGCATCGTCAAGGAATACGAAAAGCTCCTTGTGGGCGGCATCTGGGTGATCGCAACGCTAAGCTATTACCACGAGGAAGGCCAATCGGGATCGCCTTTTGGCGTCACACTGCTCAAGCCGATCCAGATGCCGAACATGAACATGCAGGAGCTTTTCACCGGGCGCGCTGCGCTGAATACATCGCAATGGCGCGAGGCCCTGATCCGCTCCATCGGCATGGAGCCCTCGACCCTGGATGAGTCAGTGCAGTGGCACTTGCTGGCCCGCATGGTCCCCTTCGTGGAGAACAACTACAACGTCTGCGAGCTCGGCCCACGCGGTACCGGCAAGAGCCATATCTACAAGGAGTGCTCGCCGAACAGCATGCTGGTCTCCGGCGGGCAAACCACCGTTGCTAACCTGTTCTACAACATGAGCAGTCGCCGCATAGGTCTGGTTGGTCTTTGGGATGTGGTGGCCTTCGATGAGGTGGCCGGCATCAACTTCAAAGACAAGGACGGTGTTCAGATCATGAAAGACTTCATGGCCTCCGGCTCTTTCGGTCGCGGTCGCGAGCAAATGGAAGCCTCGGCCTCCATGGTCTTCGTCGGCAACATCAACCAGAGCGTTGAATCGCTGGTAAAAACCAGTCATCTGCTGGCCCCGTTCCCTGAGCAGATGATCGACGCAGCCTTTTTTGACAGATTCCACGCCTACATTCCTGGCTGGGAAATCCCAAAAATGCGCCCGGAGTTTTTCACCAACAGGTACGGACTAATCGTCGATTACCTGGCTGAGTTTTTCCGCGAAATGCGCAAACGCAGCTTCGCCGACGCCATCGATAAACACTTCAAACTGGGTAACAACCTAAACCAGCGCGACGTGATCGCAGTACGAAAAACAGTATCCGGCCTGCTTAAGCTGCTCTACCCGCACGACGTATTCACCAAAGAAGACGTGCGCCAGTGCCTCGAATACGCACTCCAAGTCCGCCGACGCGTGAAGGAACAGCTAAAGAAAATTGGTGGAATGGAGTTCTACGATGTTCACTTCAGCTACATCGACAACGAAACCCTTGAAGAACACTTCGTCACTGTGAAAGAGCAAGGTGGTGGTGGTCTTATCCCTGAAGGGCCAGGAAAGCCCGGTTTTATCCACACTATAGGCTTGAGCGGAAAAGGCATGCCTGGGTTATATCGGATCGAACTGCAGGTGACGAAGGGTACAGGCAAGCTAGCTACCTCCGGCCTATGGAACTCCAGTTCTGCCAAAGAACAGGTGAAGATTGCCTTTGACTACTTCAAGGCCAACGCCTCGCGCATCAGCGCCTCGGTTAAGGTGCTGGAGCACGACTTCCATTTACATGTGGTTGAACTGCAAAACACCGGCCCTCTTACTCATATGGCACTACCCAGCCTAGTAGCTTTTGCTTCAGGCCTAATGGGCAGGCCTGCGCAAGGTCAAATGGTAGTGCTCGGCGATATGAGCTTGGGAGGTAGCATCACGCCAGTTGAAAGCATCGCCGAGTGCCTGCAAGTGGCTTTCGACGCGGGAGGCAAGCGCGTTGCGCTTCCAATGAGCAGTGCCAAGGACATCCCTAGCATCCCAGCCGAACTGTTCACCAAGTTCCAGACCAGCTTTTATGGCGAACCAGTAGAGGCTGTATTTAAGGCAATGGGCGTGGATTGAAACAAGTCTATCTATTAGCCCGCTTGCGACTTTGAGGCGGGCTGTTTGTCATGGCTTCGCAGAGCGGGCTAGATGACTTGGCCGGACGGATACGGTAGAGAAGCATGGCAAGCATCCGTATGCGTACGGCCAAGTCATCTACCCAGCCCTGCAAAGCCAAGACATGGTGTGCACTTACATTTAAGTGGGCACCAGTTCTAGCCTTTTAAGCGGGTATTTCATGCAGCCAACACGCCGTTCCT
>NZ_JASCPO010000070.1:0-27087 GCF_029960145.1 Pseudomonas sp. PS01299
TTGTCACATTACGAGCCTGAATGGCCGTTTGCAGGTCTTAGACTAAATGACGGGTTAAGTGACAGTTTTTGACGGCGAGAACTTTCTGGCTCACACTGTCACATAATCGAACGTATATGTGACAGGTGAAGAGATGTTGATCGGCTATATGCGGGTGTCGAAAGCGGACGGTTCCCAATCCACCGATCTGCAGCGCGATGCACTGATCGGCGCCGGGGTGAGTCCTTCACATCTCTACGAGGATCTGGCTTCAGGCCGACGCGATGATCGACCGGGGTTGGCTGCTTGCCTGAAGGCGCTCCGTGAAGGCGACACGCTGCTCGTGTGGAAGCTCGATCGGCTCGGCCGTGATCTACGCCATCTGATCAACACCGTGCACGACCTGACTGCGCGTAGCGTGGGATTGAAAGTCCTGACCGGTCACGGTGCTGCGGTCGACACGACGACTGCCGCAGGCAAGCTTGTGTTCGGTATTTTTGCTGCGCTGGCCGAGTTCGAGCGGGAGTTGATTTCCGAGCGCACGATGGCAGGATTGGCATCGGCACGAGCACGCGGCAGGAACGGCGGGCGGCCGTTCAAGATGACCGCAGCGAAACTGCGATTGGCCATGGCGGCGATGGGGCAGCCGGAAACCGTGGTTGGCGATCTGTGTGAGGAACTCGGCGTCACTCGACAGACGTTGTACCGGCACGTCTCGCCAAAGGGCGAGTTGCGTCCAGATGGCCTGAAGTTGCTTTCACTGGGCTGATCTTGACCTGGAGGCGAATGGCTCACTACGGCCAGAAGCAGACCTTCGACGTGTTTGGGAAAACTAGGGCTATTCATTGGGGTGAGTTCGAATGCCGCATGTGGGCCAAGCTAAATTAGCAGCCTGGGTCAAAATCGCATCAGCGGCAACAACCTAGGCTCTCTAGCTTGCTGGGGCAGAAGGCCACTAGCAGCAGCTAGTGATCGCCGCTATCCTGAGTTCCATAATTTTCGCACCACGGGACGAATGAGTTCGCCCCGCTCTAGCAGGGACGCACAATGGAACTCAGGCTAGTATTCGCCGCAGCAATCTTCTTGGGCTCCTACCTTCCTCTCAGCATCATCCTGTTGGTTCAGGACTTGAAGGTCGACCTCTTCAGTAGGCCTTTTTGCTCAACGCTTCGGCAGATGTCGTCGGAGTGCGAGCTCCCATTCAACAACTCTGGCCTTTCGATTGGATTTGCACTCTGCTGCCTAGCTTGCTTTCTGACCACCGTCTTTGTGATCTGGTGTAAGCAAGAGCCTCAGAGCATTACTATCATTGAGTCAAAACAAATTCCAACTGGTCTGTCCCGGGCTGAGTGGACACTGACTTAAGGTGGATAATGTCCGCCGCAAGGAGTGTTCATGACCCAGACCAGACGACGTTTTCCTGAATCCTTCAAACGCGAGGCGGTAGGCCAGGTGCTTGCCGGCACGCCGCTTCGGCATGTAGCCGAGACGCTGGGCATTGCTGAAAGCCTGCTGGGCAAATGGAAGCGCCAGTACGAACAGCAAGGTGACGATGCCTTTCCAGGCAATGGCAAGCAGCGTGGCGAGAACGCGGAACTGCGTCGGCTACGCCAGCAACTGGCCCAGGTCACCATGGAGCGCGATGTTTTAAAAAAGGCGCTCGCCATCTTCTCGCAGCCCACGAAGTGAGGTTCCGCGCCATCGAGGCGTTGGCCGGTCGCTACCCCGTAGCGCCAATGTGCCGGCTGCTGCGAGTATCGCGCAGCGGTTTCTATGCCTGGCAGCAGCGGCCTCCTTCGGCGAGAGAGATGGCGTACCGACGCCTGAGCAAGGAGATCCGCTCCATCCACCATGAGGTGAATGGGATCTATGGCCATCGCCGAA
Source organism: Pseudomonas sp. PS01299 (assembly GCF_029960145.1). Lineage (NCBI taxonomy): Bacteria > Pseudomonadati > Pseudomonadota > Gammaproteobacteria > Pseudomonadales > Pseudomonadaceae > Pseudomonas > Pseudomonas sp. PS01299. Next base: position 1,864 of record NZ_JASCPO010000070.1, read on the forward strand.
TCAAGGCCGAACTGGCGGCCATGGGGCATGCGTGTGGTCGGCACCGGGTTGCCCGACTGATGCGCGAAGCTGGTTTGCGCGTTCGCTCGCGCAAGCGCTGGCGGCTGGTTTCCAGCAGTCGTCACGCTCTGCCGATTGCGCCGAATCACCTGGATCGCCAGTTCTCCTCGGATCGCGCCAACCGGCACTGGGTCTCGGACATGACCTACGTGCGGACGGCCCAAGGCTGGCTGTATCTGGCCGTGGTGCTCGATCTCTATTCACGCGCCGTCGTCGGTTGGGCGATGCACCATCGCATGCAGCAAGCCCTAGTGCATGCTGCGCTGGAGATGGCTGTGGCACGCCGCCAACCACAGGCAGAGGTACTGCTGCACTCGGATCGTGGCAGCCAATACTGCGCCTACGACTACCAGGCCTTGCTGCGGCGCCATCGGGTTGTGCCCAGCCATTCACGTCCGGGGAACTGCTGGGACACTCTGCGATGGAGAGCTTCTTCCGTTCGCTGAAGACCGAGCGGGTGTACCTGACGCATTACGCCAGCTACCAAGAGGCGAAAACCGACCTGTTCGACTACATCCGCTTTTACAATCACCGCCGTCGCCACTCGACGTTGGGCTATCTCAGTCCGATGGAGTTTGAGCGGCGAAACGCGAGCAGTAGCTCTTAACTACCTGTCCACCAGTTCCGGGACAGACCAACCATCTGTTATAAGTCCCTACCCCATTTGCTCAATGGCTCGCCCTTCTCGTCTAGAGTCGTCTCATGCTGGGTGCCAGCCTCGCCCCGTTTGCGGGAGCATGGCTGGCGATCAAACGTGACTGTGCACTGAATGTTTTTTGGAGGACTTTGGCTCGTCAACAACAGGGTGGGTGGCCTTGCTGCTCAGAGGTATCGCTTGTCGATTGCTGCACCGACTGAATATTTTGGGTCGACGAAATTGCCCAGTCTCACCTTGCCGCACTGGCTCAGCATCATGTAGGCGTCCCAGCGATCGAAGCCGTACTCCTTTTCCAGCCAAAGAATTAATTCGCAGTACGCAATGCGCGTCGCGTCTTCCAAGGGGCGTGCACTGCCGATGGCCATCAGCATGGATTCGGTTTCAAGGCGCGGCCAGTCGATGTTCCAGTTCTTGATCAGCTCGACATGGATGGTCGTCGTGCTCTCGAACTCCACGGCCGTGCCGCACACCTCACCATCGCCCTGACACGCATGCGCATCGCCGATGAACAAACGCCCACCTGGCGAGCGCACCGGCAAGTACGTGATGCTCCCTGGGCCCATGTCAGGCAAGTCCATATTGCCGCCGTGGTTGTCGGGCGTAAGGGAGTTGATCGAGTCGATTTCAGGCGAAAGGCTTAGCGTGCCGATGTGCGGCTGATAGGGCAGGGTCACGCGATCACTCCAATGGACATGCTGCTCGTCGACATGGATTTTGCGGGTGATCTCGGGCAATGGGTCGGTCAGCATCGCGGTCAGGTCGGTGCCGGTCAGGGCGCCGAAACGGGGGATCATGCAGCACGTACCCCGAGGGTTTTCACCCCGTGGCAGGATCGACTCGATGCGGACGGCCACCACGTCTCCCTTCTCGGCGCCTGCAATCATGATGGGGCCGCTCTGAGGGTTGAGAAACGGCATGCGCAGCAGTTCGCTGGGGCGATCGTGCTCATGTTTGACTTTGCCTTCGAAGGCATCGGCGGTTTCGACGATAACCCTGTCCCCTGGGCGAATGTGCAGAACCGGGTCCGAGTAGGGGCCCATGGTGTAGTGAAATTTTCCCTGACGATCTGTGGTCAGCTCGTGGGTTTCACCTTCTTTGCCCTGGGCCACGCCCCGGGTAAACATGATCGATTTTTCCAGCCAGTTCATACGTTGACTCCATTTTTTTGGCAAAAAGCTCCCTTTGGCGGACCACCAGCGGTGCGCCATTGAGGGGGGTGATATCGATAAACTGCGGCTTGGGCCGCGAGCGTTTGTGTCTGGCCGAGTCAGGGCCTTCGCTGGTGACGCAGCATGTTCAGCGCGCTTTTCTCACAGCCGCTTTGCAAAAACCGCAGACACATTTCCTCCATGCACATCTGATTGGTCATGCTCGATTCCCTCAGCTGTTCATAGGCTTGGTCATCGTCGATGTTGGCCAACTCCATCAGCTTGACTACGGCTTTGAGCACTACCCGCCGGGCCTTCACACGCTCTTGCAATTGGGTAATTTCAGCGTCGGCCCGGGACCGCGATCCGAATTCAAAAATCGCCTGTTGCAGGGCCAGGAATGTCCCGCTTGAGCGCACCGGTTTGACCAGAAACGCGCACACCCTTTGCGTCAATGACCAGTGAATCCTCTCAGGGGTTTCGGCACTGAACATGGCAATCAACGGCACTCGCGGTTCCCCATCCGGCCAAGGGAAGGTATTTTTGTGGGCCTGATTGGCATCGAAAAAACACACGTCCACCTCCGACCAAGGCAAGGCTTGGCCCTCGACCGGCTCGATGATTTTCAATCCCAGCCTCACCAGTTGCCCGCTCAAGACCTGATAGTCATGGTCCTTCTTGTGCAGGATCAGCACGCGATGGTCACGCAGGTTGGGAAGCTGAGGCCTTTTCATCTGACGATCCTCAACTCCGGTTTAAGGCGATCGCCATGGTCTTCCATCACGGCGCCATCGCCGACTTTGCCCATGTCCAACCATGTGAGGTACGGGTCTGGTTTGCGCGGCTCCTTCGCGCTCGCCAGGATCTCGAAATCCCCGTTGGCGTTGGAGATGCCCAAGCGCGGCGTCAGGTAGCAGTGGTGGTTTTCCGGGTCGATCCACACTGGCCCTTGAGGGGCGTTCAACCGGCTTTGAACGGCGGCGCTTCTGACCTGCTGCACGTCGTCGGTGTCTGCCAGGTGAATGGCTTCGGCCAACAACAGCACCGCGATGAACGAGGCTTCAGCATCGGCGGACGTCACCTGTTGCACGCCGTACCGCTGCTTAATGTCACGAACGAACTCCGCGTTGGCCTGGGTGCCGATGCTCTGGAAGTACACCGATGAACAGATATGCCCGGCGCGCACGCTGGCATCCACGGCTTTCAGTTCCTCCTCCGACAACGTGCAACTGGCCAGCGGAGTGGACGCAGAAATCCGCTGTGTATTTACGGCCTGCCCATAGGCGGCCACGAAGGCTTGGCCGGATTCCCCGATCAACGAGCTGAACACGAAATCCGGCTTGAGGCGTTGGACCTCATCGATGATCTGCTCGACATCGGTGGAGCCAATCGGGAGATAACGCTCGCAGACGACATCGCCGTCGTTGGCTTCCAGTATTTCGCGCATCACCCGATTGCTTTCCCAAGGCCACACGTAGTTGGAGCCCACGCAATAGGCGCGCTTGCCCACGGTGTTCATCAGGTAGCTGATTAGCGGCACGATGTGCTGGTTGGGCGAGGCACCTACGTATATCACGTTGTCGCTGCACTCGAACCCTTCATAGTGCGAGGGATACCAGAGCAAGCCGTCGCGCCGCTCGAACAGCGGTAAAACTTCCTTGCGACTCGACGAGGTGTAACACCCCACGACGTGCCGAATTCCGCTGTCCAGCAGTGCCTGGGTTTGCGCGTAGTACTGGGTCAAGTCCCCGCCCGGATTGACTACTTCAGGCTCAAAACAGAAGGTGAAGCGCGGGTCGCGCGCCACGCGCTCAATGGCCAGCAGCGCCCCACAGAGCATCGCCTGGCCGATGCTCTGGTACGAGCCAGTGGTGGAGCACATCAGGCCGATCCGCACGCACGTCTTGTGAGAAAGGTTTGCCATCATCAGTTCCTACGAAGCTAATGCAGCGCGACGTTGCAGGCGTGCAGCGAAGCGGGCCGACGCAAAGGCAAATACCGCGCCCACGACCATTGACGCGGGCACGATGATCAATGCGTTGGAGAAGCTCAGGCTGGTGAGGTTTTCAGTGCTGAACTTTCCGGGCGTTTGCAGCAGAAATGCAAACGTGCACGCATAGCCGTAGGTCACCGCCGGGATCGAGGAGAACAGGCCAACCCTGGCCGCCGAGATGTAGCAGGCGATGCTGATGCAGACCACGACGCTGGCCCAGATCGTCTCGCCCAACACCGTCGCCCCCGGCACCGAGACGATCACTACCGCCGTCAGCCATGCGGTGAACACGCCAAAACAATTGGAGACGATCGTGGTGCGCAGGGCGCGCACGTCTCCACCTGAGTGGAAAAAACAGGCCCAGGCGGCGAAGGCCGCCCAAATGAGCAGCACCCCCACTGAGAGCGTGAACCAGGTACACACGCCGCCCAGCAGGGCAACACTGATCGCAAGGCTGGTCAATTCAGACATTACGCGTACTCCTGCTGTGGGGATTTGAACAGCCCGGAAGTTGCGGCACGACGGGAAAATACGGTGCAGAGCAGCCCCAGCGTGACCCAGAACGAGGCGTCCGCCATCAACGTCGCGATCACGAACTCGTGATGCAGCGCGGCGGGCGCCAGCATCTCCGGCGACGCTAACTGCGGCGAGCCGATCAGGTGAGGCACCGCCAACAGCACGACGCCAGCCACCTTCAACCAGGCCTTTGGCGCGAAGGCGATGAGCACCAGTCCAATGGCCGTAGCAATCGCTGTACCCACCCACCAGAGTTGCCTGGCGTGCAGATCAGCCGCTTGCGTGCCGGGCAGTTCCGGTGGCAGACCCGCCGAGGGCGCCAGTACAAACACCGCGTACCCGGCCAGCCCCCACAGCACCCCCGTTGAGAGCTTGCGCGGCGGCCGTAGGCTGATCGCCCCCGCAAGCACCAGCCCGAACGCCACGCCGACCACCAAGTTGGCAGCGGCGGTGGACGTCACCCGCTGCCAGCCGTCCTCTGGGGCCCAACCGGCATCTTCGTGATGATGTTCGCCTGCCTCATGGGGATCGGAATGGCCGGCACTGGCCGCCTGCTCATAGGTTTCGGCCTGAAGGATTAGCGGGGACACCCAGATTGCTTGGATGAGCGTCAACACTAGAGCGGCCCCCATCCCGGCGAAACCCGCCGTTTGCAGCATGCGCTTGATCATGGCTCAGGCCCTCTCAGTGGCAAGGAAATGCAGCGGTATGACGGGTATCGTGCGCGGCGTTGTGCAAAGCCGGCAGGCTGGAAAAACCGGCGAAGTACAGCAGCACCGCGCCCAGGGACATCACGCAGCAGGCGTTGAGCACGCGCCGGGCGCTTCGAGCGGACGATACGGTGGTAGTGATGCTTGAAACGGATTGAAGAGTAGACATGATGTGTACCTCGTGTTCGCGCTGTGATGAGGGTGTTGAAGCCAACGGCTTCACATAACTTCAGACGGCTTCAGATGACTTCGTCCCGACGACGCTCAAGGAACTCTTGCGTACGAGCGTTGAGGGATTCGGGAGTGACGAGTGCTTTGTCCATCGCCAGTTTTTCCAGCGAGGCCAGCCAGTGCTGGTAGTAATGCCAGTCAGGGTCGTCGGGAGTGTGAGTCTTGTCCCAGGCCCCGATGTTCGAGATCAGCGAAGCGCGGAACTCATCCCACTGGTAAGCGCCTTGTTCGGCGAGCGCCAGGGCTAGGCCGAACGCTCGCCCTTGCCACGGCTCATCAAACACCAAACGTTCCTGGTTTTTCGGCAGGGCGCTGCGGTCGCCGCACAGTTGATCCACTCGGTTTTTCAGCGTGCTCATGATCAGGCTCCTTGCTGCGCCGTGCTAACCAGACCCAATCCCTGCATCGCTTCGGTGGACACTAATGCGGCCAACTGCTCCTCGGAGAAGTGGTCGGTGCCCTCAGGGCGCTGAGGAATCACGAAGAAGCGCACTTGGGCGCTGCTGTCCCAGATCGCGACTTTCTTGGAGCTGTCCAGTTCGACACCGAAATCCTTCAGCACCGCGCGGGGCTCTCGCACCACGCGTGCGCGGAACACCGGATCCTTGAACCAGTAGGGTGGCAGGCCCAACAGCGGCCACGGCCAGCATGAGCACAGCGTGCAACAGACGACGTTGTGGGTGCTTGGGGTGTTTTCGACGACCTTGAGGTTTTCGCCTTCGATGCCTTCACGCAAGCCCAGCTCTTTAATGGCTTGGTTTGCGTCGGCCAGCAGACGCGCTCTGAAAGCCTCATCTGTCCAGGCTTTGGCTACGACCCGGGCGCCGTTGAACGGCCCCATTTCGTGGTCGAAGAAGTGGATGACGCGATCAACGGTGTCGGTGCCGATCAGGCCTTTTTCACGAAACAGCGATTCCAGTGCTTTGGTGCGGGCCGCGTAATAGCTTTCCGGGCCGCGTTCTTCATCGTGGTGATGGTGCTCGCCGGACGCATGTTGATGGTCGTGGTCGTGATCGTGTGTGCTCATCGGTGCAATTCCTTGGTTCGTAAAAGGGGCGAGGCCGCGTGCGCTTGGCGCGTCATTGCTGCTGAACGCTGTCCAGGTAAACTTCAAAAAAGTCGTTGTACAAAACGTCGCCGTGGTCAGGGATCTCTGGCCAGATGTCGGTGGTCTTGAAGCGCACGTTGTAAACCGGTTGGGGTGTGCCGAGCCCATCGGTCGGCCCTTTGTCCCAGTACAGGTAGGCGCCGTCGTACACCACTTCCACAACGCCCACTTTGTTGCGTAGGTAGCCGGGTAGCCGGGTATGGATGCCAAGTGGTACATCTTTGACGCAGACGGTGTCGCCGACTTTGAATTTGGGCTGGGTGGCGATGTTTCGATACGGGTTGTCGCCGGTCCAGAGGTAATCGATCACGCGTTCGGTGATCTGCGGATTGCCTTTTTCGGGCAGTGGCGTGTCCGGGTTGTCGAGAAAACGCTGGGTCAGTGCGTCGAGTTCAGCAGCCTCGATATACCCACGTTCCACGAGGAATTCGGCCATCGCGCCTTGCCACTTGATGTAATAGCGGTACTTGAAATAGTCGAGCGGGTTCATGCCCTCGGCTTTAACCCGCAGGTCTGGCCACGCCCAAATGCTGGTGCCCATCATCGTCGCGTGCACCCCAAATAGACGGGCCTCCCACGGCTGTACGAATACCCGCTTCTCCACCGCGACCGGGCCCAATCCTTCGATTCCTCCCAAAAACTGCTGAAGCTTCATGCGCGTGCTCCTTAAAAAAACCAAAAAAAACCCTCCGAGCCGTGAAGGCTTGAAGGGCTTATTTGCCGATCTGTCAGCGAATAGCTGACAGGTATGTATTTTCGGCCGGCGTCGATGACGCACGTGATGACCGCAGTTGGGTAAAGCAGGACTCGTGCCAAATTTTACAGAAAGAGAAGGGGGAAGTTGAAAGCTATTAAAAACAGATAGTTAGCAGGATTTGGTAACGGATGGGGAGGGCTCGGCCACCTTTCAGAGCTGCACTACGTTGGAACCAGTGCACAAACGCTGGGCAGCTGTGAAATTTTTGATACTGAAAAATACCTCTAGTTTGGATGCTGCCATCCTAGACTTTTAGAGCAAAGTTAGAATTTTCCTGTTGGTGTGAGGCAACCAGCCGACGATGACAAACACAGCTTTCACCCGATGCCCCGAATATCAGTGCAGCATTATTTCCCTCAAAATGGGGGATGTTTTCGAGCGTATCAAAGCGGCTGCCCCCCGATGTATCGTTCGATCCATGGACCCACATGAAAGGAGTCAGGATATGGAAATCGAGCGAAGAATTGAGAAATGGAACGATCTATGGATGATCGTTGCCGGGCGAGTGGTATGCACTGGCTGCCTGGAGAGCCAAGCGCTGGAAGATTGTGAGAGACCGTTTCTGCATGCCGGTACATGCGAGGCTAGCCATGGAAAAAAAGAATACCCGTGGGCTGCGCTTCACGAGATCCTAGACTGCGCGCGAGGGTGAACTGCCCGTTAGTGCTGGAGAAGGTCAATCTTCCTATCGATCTACTCAACCAGAACCTGGCGCTGATGACCAAGGAGCACATCGACTCGCGAAGCTGGCGAAGATATTCTTCAGGGAGCATCTGGAAATCTGGCACGGATGGGTGAGCGATGCGGCCGCACAAAGAATCCAGGCTTCGTTGTAATCGAATCACATTGCAGATGCGACGCTGGGCGTCGCATTTCGCGTAAGGGGCCCGCAAACCCTGTCAGCTTTCGACTGGTGCCGGGACATGCGTTTTCAACTTCGCCCGATTTTTTCGGTCTTGGACGCGTTGCCGCGAAGCTTGCTGCTTCGCCTGAGTGGCGGTCACAGTGCCAACTGCTTGACCGCCCAAGTCCAAGCGTGGCGCATTCTCTACCAGGCTTGCCCAGTACCGAGTTCCTCGGCACCAAGTAGAAATTCCTAACTTGAGCTGTTCGCGGGTTAGTCCGAGTAGTTCCAAGTGTTGCTCAGCATCTTTGAGAATGCCTTCCTTGAGCGGAACCTTGGGGGACGGATTGACTGGGAAAGCCAATGGAAAATGCTTCTGCAATGGCCAGATCGCTTCTAACGCAGGATCCTGGCTGAGAGGCTTGGCCTGGGGGGAGGATTTGCACTTGAGGTCTGTCTGGATGACGGCCTTTGCTGGCTCTTTTTCAGCCCGCAGACGGTCACGTAGCTCCGCTAGTTGTTCAAAACCCATCGTTCAATACACTGCTTCGAGGTGGTTGCGTGGAGCTAGGATATTCGATGCGGCGCGCTTTAGCAGCTGTGACTGGAATATCGTCACTGGCTTCGTCGATACCAGATGGCAGCTCATGGCCGGCAACGGCCCGTCGTTACCTACCGGACCTGACTTCCTCTGCTCTGTTTCTGCCTACTGTAGAGTCTCTTCTGAAGTGCAGGCGACTCCTGATAAATGGTGCAGTCGTCTTCTGAAAATGACACAACCGGCGCGGCACGGGAATCAAGGCATTGCGATTCTCGAAAATAGTTCTTGAAATTCTATTCTTGATTGCATATCATCTCAACGAGTTTCGATAAGAAAGGATGCGCATGCGACCGTCTGTTGTGCTTGACATGAAGCGAAGCGCAGTGCGTGAAGCGGTAGGCCGCTTTCGCGCCGCGAACCCGCGCGTCTTCGGCTCGGTGCTGCATGGCACCGACCGGGATGGCAGCGACCTCGACCTGTTGGTCGATGCGCTGCCCGGTGCCACGTTGTTGGACTTGGGCGATTTGGAAGAAGAACTGAAATCGCTGCTCGGCGTTGACGTCGATCTGCTGACTCCCGGCGACCTGCCGCCGAAGTTCCGGGCCAAGGTGCTCGCGGAGGCGCAACCGATATGAGCGAGAACCGCCTGCCCGATTACCTCGACCACATTCAGCAGGCCGCAACCGATGCGCGCAGCTTCGTGGAAGGGATGGCCAAGGACGACTTCTTGGCCGACAAGCGCACCCAGCAGGCCGTCATCATGAGCCTGATCGTCATCGGCGAGGCGGCCACAAAGGTGATGGATGGCTACGTCGAGTTCACCCAGGCGCATGCCGACGTGCCGTGGCGCAGCATGCGCAATATGCGTAATCGCATGGCTCACGGCTATTTCGACATCAACCTCGATGTGGTGTGGGAGACGGTACAGGAATGGCTGCCGGCGTTGCTCCAGCAATTGCCCGCCGTGCGTCAGGATGCCGACGATGAAGACCGTAACGACAAAGGCATGGAGCCATGACCAATCAAGCCGCCGATGTTCGGCCCCTCTGGCGTGTTCGATCCCGCGACCTATGAGCCGCGCTCGGGCAAGACCTTCTGGATGGCCGCAACGGACGTGAGTTCGCTGGTGGGCAAGGAGGCAGCAGCCGACACGCTCATCGGCAACTGCACGACCGCACGACCAGCCTCCCGTTCAAATTCGAGTTAGAACTCATATCCAGCCTGTCTGGGGGCACTGTGAAAGAGGGATCTCCGATGACTGTTGAATCGAGAATATTTTCTGTAGCCGAGTATGTTCAGCCGTCCGAAGGCGAGCCTATTCGTTCCGTTGTGCTTGAAACCCGAGACTCAATTATCGTGGTTTGGCATGTCCATCCCGGGCAGGAAATTGCGGCTCACATTCATCCTCACGGCCAAGACACGTGGACTGTTTTGTCGGGAATGGCTGATTACTTTCAGGGCAATGGGATTGTTCGTGCCCTCAGGGAAGGTGAGATAGCCGTGGCAAGACCGGGCCAAGTGCACGGGGCGCGAAATACAGGTACCGAGCCATTTGTGTTCGTCTCGGTTGTGGCATCAGCCAATGCCGGTTTCGTATTGGCTGAGCGATAGAGCCCAATCTCTGGAGTTGGTCCAATGAGCGGTCGGGGAGATAGGTAACAGACATGCAGCGGACACGGCTGCTAAACCAGGTCGCAAACCTCCTTGCGTCGCAGCGTGCCGCAAGCGACGCGATCAATCGAATGGGGTCGGCATGAGACTGAACACCATCCAGTTCCCGACCGCGTAGCCGCCTGTCCTGCCGATCAGGTCTTGACCATCGACGCCTGGGATCAGTCCTGAATGTTCTTGGAGACCACTACGTTATGAGCCGCAGCCGCCGCAAAACACCCATCGTCGGGCACACGACCTGCGGCAGCGAGCGCGAGGACAAGAAGCTCTGGCATCAGCGCTGGCGCACCCGTGAGCGCACGGCGCTGACCAGCGCGTCGCCCGAAGCCCTGAGCGCCCATCTGCCCCTGCTGGAAAACCAGGCCAGCAGCGTCTGGTCGATGGGCAAGGATGGCCGCTCCTACTGGCCCGTCAAGCGCCAGGCCGCCACGGCGGATCGCATCGCCAATCACAAGGGACGCAACCCGCAAGAACGCGCCTCCCTGAAAAAGCGCCTGCTGCGCAAGTGGATGAGCAAATGAAGCTCTCCTTCCATCAGCACATTGCGCTGTTCTGGATGATCGGTGCTCCGGGCGTCTTCGCGCCCGTGATCGAGAACGCCAAGCGGCCCGATGCCGGCGCCGTCATGGCGTGGGGTGTCGCGATCGTGGCGGTGATGATCCTCTTCACCCCTTTGCTGCTGCGCTGTCCACCATTCCGGCGCTGGTATGGCCGGACGGATGCGCTGTCGGAGCGGCAGCGCCAGGCGCTTGCCGAGCGCGGCCTGCGCCGCTACTACCAGACCGCTTTCGATGACGGCTACGTGCCCCGCGTGATGCCCTACGTGTGGCGCATCATCTGGACGGTCGGCGGGTTGATGGCTGTGACCGCCGTACTGCCTACCAACACCGGACGGCCAGCCTTCGATGCCTTGGTGGTCTTCTCGACCTGGTATCCGATAGGCGTGATGCTGCTGGTTTTCGCGTCGAGGCCCCTTGGCCGGTTGATTCGCCAAAGAGCACAGGAGCGGCGGAAATGAGCACGTCAACCATCGAGGCGCTGGCCAGCGCCTGGGCAAGGATTGCCGAGGAAGCGGAATTCCCCGCTGACTACGAGGGGACTGCCACACCACAAGCGCATCGGGCTAGCGAAGCTATTCAGGAGCAGATTCGGGAGCGCATCGTCGCCACCAACGACATGCGGCTGTTCAGCCTGCTGCACCTGCTGGGTCAGGCGTCGCTGCGCATGGAGCAAGCGCTGTGGCCGGAGGATTACGAGCGGATGACGCGCGAGGTTGAGGAAGCCCTGCGGCAAGCCACCGACGCCAACGCCAGATCGTACACCCACGAAGAAGTGATGCAGGCGATGCAGGAACGCATCGACCGGGCGCGAGACAAGCCATGTTGATTGGCTATGCGCGCGTCTCGACGCAGGATCAGAACCTGGAGCTGCAACGCGAAGCCTTGAGCAAGGCCGGATGTAAAAAGGTCTTCGAGGACAAGGTGAGTGGCACGCGGGCAGACCGGCCTGGCTTGGCCAAGACGCTCGAAATGCTGCGCGAAGGCGATACTTTGGTCGTCTGGAAGCTCGACCGGCTGGGCCGGTCGGTCAAGCAACTGGTCGATCTGGTCGGCGATCTGCACAAGCACGGTGTCCAGTTCAGGAGCCTCACCGACTCCATCGACACCGGCACACCATCCGGGCGGTTCTTCTTCCACGTCATGGCGAGCCTTGCCGAAATGGAGCGCGAGCTGACCGTCGAGCGCACCCGCGCCGGGCTGGAAGTCGCCAAGCAGCTCGGCCGCAAAGGCGGCCGCAAGCCGAAGATGACCGACAGCAAGATCGAGTCGGCCAAGAAGCTGCTGGCCAGCGGGGTGCCGCCCAAGGACGTGGCCAAGAACCTCGGCGTGTCCATTCCGACGCTGTACCGCTGGGTGCCAGCCTCCACGCACGCTTAGCGTGCTTTATTTTCCGTTTTCTGAGACGACCCCAGCCTGACCAAGGCGACCTGGCCCAAGCTGGGCGTGATCTGTGTGGTGATCCTGATCACCCTGCCGATTTTCGCCAGGCGCACCTGGGCGCTCACCGCCCTGCGGCTGGGGGATGACAAGGCGGCCAGCTTCGGTATCAACGTGCGCAGCCTGCGTTTCCAGACGCTGATCATGGTCAGCCTGCTCGCTGCGTTTCCCGTGGCCTTCGTCGGCACCATCGGCTTTATCGGGCTGGTCGGCCCGCACATCGCGCGGATGCTGATTGGCGAAGACCAACGTTTCTTCCTGCCGGCCTCGTTGCTCACCGGCGCACTGATCCTGTCGGCGAGTTCGGTGGTCAGCAAAACCCTGATCCCCGGCGCGATTTTCCCCATCGGCGTGGTCACGTCCCTGATCGGCGTACCGTTCTTTATCTCTCTGATTCTCGGCGCAAAGAAAAACTCATGGTAACGATCCAGCTGCAAGACCTCGGCGCCAGCTATGGCCAGCGCACGATCATCAGCGGTGTGACCACCACCGAGTTTGTCGGCGGCCAGGTGGTCGCCGTGGTCGGGCCCAATGCCGCAGGTAAATCGACCCTGTTCAAACGCATGGCAGGGCTGATCGACGGGCCCGGCGAGGTAAAGCTGCAAGGCGCGGAAAAAGGCATGAAAGGCATCAGCTACATGCCCCAGGGCCTCAACGCCAGCGCCCGTTTGACCGTGTACGAATCGGTGCTGCTGGCGCGCAAGCAACTGACACCGGGTTGGGTGGTCCACGATGACGAACTGAAACTGGTCGATGAGATCCTCGACGCCCTGGGCATTACGCCGCTGTCATTCCGCAACCTGGGTGAACTCAGCGGCGGCCAGCAACAACTGGTCTCAATCGCCCAGACGCTGGTGCGCGAACCGCAGATCCTGCTGATGGACGAGCCCACCAGCGCCCTCGACATGCACCGCCAGGTCCAGGTGCTGAACTTCATGCGCGACCTGGCGCGAAAGCGCGAAGTCATCGTGTTCATCGCCATCCATGACCTGAACCAGGCCTTGCGCTTCGCCGATCAGGTGCTGGTCATCGCCGATGGCACCGCTCAGGGCAGCGGCCCGAGCCATGAAGTGATCAACGAGCAGATGCTGCGCGCGGTGTACAAGGTCGAGGCGCGCATCGAACGCTGCAGCCGTGGGCAGCACCATATCCTGATCGACGATATCGTCTGAACCGCTACGGCTGCAGCCCTTCCAGCGCCGTGCCGACCGCTTCCAGTAGCAAGTGCGCATGCTCCTGTTCGAAGGCCAGCAGCGGGCGAATCTTCAGCACGTTTTCCAGCGGCCCGGCAGCACTGATCAATACGCCCTGCTCGCGCATCGCGTTGACCACCTGACGGGTCTGCGTGGCGGCAGGCGCTTTTGTGGCGCGATCGGTCACCAGCTCGACCCCCAGGAACATCCCGGCACCGCGCACATCGCCGATGATCGGGTAACGCTCGGCCAGCTCCCGCAACCCCGTCAACAGACATTCACCCAGGGTGTGCGAGCGCTGCTGCAACTGTTCGTCACGGATGACGTCCAGCACGGCCTGCCCCGCTGCGCAGGACACCGGGTTGCCGCCAAAGGTGTTGAAGTAGCGCATGTTCTGGCCAAAGTGATCGACCACTTGCGCTCGACCGACCAGGCCGGCGATGGGGTGGCCGTTGCCCATCGGCTTGCCCAGGGTCAGGAGGTCGGGGCGCACGTCGTGCCGCTGGAAACCCCACATGTTCAGGCCAGTGCGGGCGAAGCCGGACTGGACTTCATCGGCGATGTACAACAGGCCTTCGGCCTGGGCCAATGCGATCCCTTCGGCGATGCAGCCGGTTGGGCCCGCAAAGACGCCATCGCTGGCGAAAATGCCGTCGAGCAGGATCGCCGCCGGACGAATGCCGTGTTTGCGCAGGTCATCGATGGCCGCACGGACGTCAGCCACGAAGGTCGAGGCCACTTGATCCGCACCCAGCCGATAAGCATCGGGGGCGCGAACGGTGCGCACGTGGGGTGGCAGAACCATGCTCGGGCCGAGCGACGGAGAAAGCTCGGCGATATCACCCGTGACGCCATGATACGCGAAGCGGGTGATGATCACGCCGGTGCCGCCGGTAAACTGTTTGGCGATGCGCAACGCCAGATCGTTGGCCTCGCTGCCGGTGCACGTAAACATGACCCGCTCGAGGTACTCGGGAAAGGTGCCCAGCAGTTGCTCGGCGTAATCGAGCATGCCCTCCTGCAAGTAGCGAGTGTGGGTGTTGAGTTGCCCGGCCTGCCGGCTGATCGCCTCGACCACCCGGGGATGACAATGCCCCACCGACGCCACGTTATTGTAGGCATCCAGATACCGCCGGCCTTGTTCGTCGTACAGCCACACGCCCTCGCCGCGCACCGTGTGCAAGGGGTGTTCGTAGAACAGTCGATAGGCCGGGCCGAGCAACCGTGCCCGGCGTTCGACAAGGCGTTTTTCCTTGTCTGACAGGCGATCGGCATCTTCAGAAGTGAAACCGTTGATCATGCTCATGCGCCAACCTCCTGGGTGCAAGCGGCAAGGATTCTGTCGTGGATCTCGGCGGGTGCCATTGCGGACAATCCCGCCAGGGCATCCTGGGCGCGGTATGAGTTGCGCAGGATGTACTCGCGATTGTCCGGGTGCAGGTCGGCCCGCCAATAATTGATGCACAACGACAACGCCAGGCGTGTGGAGATCAGCACCGGCAGCAGTTGCAATTCTTCGCCGGTGAGGGGATTGACCTGGTGATAGGCGCGGATCATGTCCAGCGCCGGGGCCAGGACGTCGCCCGCCACCCCCAATTGGTACGATGCCGCGACCGCGACCTCGTTGACCAACGGCGCGTGGACCATGTCGCCAAAATCCAGGATGTTGCGCAACACATCGGGCTGATCCGGATCGACGATGATGTTGTGCGGGTTCATGTCGTTATGGATCACCTGGTGGCGCAGCGTGGCGCACTTGCCCAGTACCTGGGATTCGAAGCGGTCCAGGCTGTGTTCGATCCGGTCGCGACGAACGCCCGGCTCGATGTGTTTCAGCCGGGGCCTGAGGCGCTGGGCGTGTTGCATGTCCCACAACAGGACGTGCCCGGCAGCGGGATGGCTGAAGCCGTCCAGGGCCAGGTCGAACCGGGCGAGCGCTTGGCCCAGGTTCTGCCTGAAATTCACCGATGTGTGGGCGACGCGGTGCAGCGGCAAGCCGTCAACGAAGGACAGGAGACGGACCAACATGCGCTGGCCTTCGATTTCGACCGGCTCCACGAATCGCCCGCCGAGTGATGCAAAGACACGCTGCACCGGCAACGCCGGATCGTTACGCTCGATCTGGAGCATGGCCTGGTTATGGAAGTCCACGACCTGCGGGTTTTCCAATGGATGCGACAACTTGAACAGACGCGACGTACCGTCCGCGAGCATGACCCGGAAATTGAGGTCGCGCTCGCCGCCCAGTTGCTCGAGTTTTCCGCTGATCGCGTAGTGCTGCGCAAGGACCCCAAGGACCTGCCCGTCACTGACACGGGCAGGGGCCGCCTCCAGCAGACAGGGTTGCGCCGATACTTTCTCAAGCGGCATTGTTCATGACTCCTCGCTTCGGTGATGTGGCCTGCTCGCGCAGGCCCCTTGCATTACTTGTTGGCCCAAGCGATGAAACGCTCTTCCAGGTCTTCGCCGTGGTCGATCCAGAACTCGGCATCCGTGGCCCGGGCGTTCTTCAGGTTATCCGGTGAAGTCGGCAGTTTGCTGCCCACCGCCTCATCGACCAGTGCCACGGTTTTGGTGTTGCTTGGCCCATAAGGAATGGCCTCGACAAAGTGCTTCTGCTGAACCGGTGCACTGGCAAACGCGATGAAGTTTTCCGCCAGGGCCTTCTTCGGCGAGCCTTTGACGATGGCCCAGTGATCCAGGTCGTACAGGCTGCCATTCCACTGCATTTCAAACGATTGTCCCTCCGCCTGCGCCGAGGTGACACGCCCGTTATAGGCCGAAGTCATCACCACGTCGCCTGCCGCCAGCCATTGCAACGGCTGCGCGCCGGATTCCCACCACTGGATGTCGGGCTTGATCTGATCCAGTTTGCGGAAGGCCCGCTGCACGCCCTCCTCGGTGCCGAGCAAGGTGTAGACATCTTCCTTGGCCACGCCATCGGCCAACAGGGCGAACTCCAGGGTGAACTTGGCGCCACGGCGCAGGCCGCGCTTGCCGGGGTATTTCTTCACGTCCCAGAAATCCGCCCAGCCCTGTGGCGCGCTGGCGAGTTTTTTCGGGTCGTATGTCAGAACGGTAGACCAGATGAAGATACCCACCCCGCAATCGCTGACGGCGGCCGGGATGAAATCTTCTTTCTTGCCGATGCGCGACCAGTCCAATGGCTCGAACAGGCCTTCGCTACAACCGCGCAACAGCTCGGGGGATTCGACCTCGACCACGTCCCAGCTGGTTTTCCCGGTGTCGGCCATGACCCGGATCTTGGCCATTTCGCCGTTGTAGTCATCGGCCGTGATCGCCACTTTCTTTTCCGAGGTGAAGGGTTTGTAGAAGGCTTTTTCCTGGGCCTGGCGGTTGTTGCCGCCGAAGGACACCACGGTCAGTTTTTCAGCGGCGCTCAAAGGGCCGGCAAGCATTCCAAGCATCAGTACAGTTGCGATTTTGCTGTTCATGCGTCTCTCCGAATTCGCTACGTGCGTGAGCGGCAGCTAAGGGATGGCAGGTGGTTTTTTTGTTTTTGGCAGCAATATTTCGGTCAGCGCCGGGTGTCTTGCACCTGGTGGCCGGCGCACGGCGATGATTCCGAGGCGCAGCTCATTAGTAACATATTTAGAATATGATGCATCATAATTTTTACTGGTATAGTCTCACCACTCCACCCCTTCCTCAGGAGCGCCTGCATGACCGAGCAACGAACCCTCCTCCTCACCGGTGCGAGCCGTGGCATCGGCCATGCCACGGTGAAGCACTTCAACGCTGCGGGCTGGCGCGTGTTTACGGCCTCGCGACAGAACTGGACCGAAGGCTGCCCCTGGGCTGAAGGCGAGTTGAACCACATCCACCTGGACCTGGAAGACATCGACGAAGTGCGCCGCAGCCTGCCATTGATCCGGGAGAAACTCGGCGGACGCCTCGATGCCCTGGTGAACAACGCCGGCATTTCACCCAAAGGCGAAGCCGGCGCACGATTGGGCGTGCTGGAATCCGATTACGCCACCTGGCTCAGCGTGTTCAACGTCAACCTGTTTTCCACGGCGTTACTGGCCCAAGGGCTGTTCGATGAGCTCAAGGCGGCGCAAGGCTCGGTGATCAACGTCACCTCGATTGCAGGTTCCAGGGTGCACCCGTTTGCCGGGGTCGCCTACGCCTGCTCGAAAGCTGCACTGGCCGCACTGACGCGGGAAATGGCCCATGATTTCGGGCCACACGGTGTGCGGGTCAATGCGATTGCACCGGGTGAGATCGAGACGTCGATCCTGTCTGCCGGGACCGAACTGATCGTCGATCAGCAGATCCCCATGCACCGCTTGGGCAAGCCGGAAGAAGTCGCATCCCTGGTGCATTTCCTCTGCACCCGAGGCGCGTCGTACATCAACGGTTCGGAGATTCATGTCAACGGTGGTCAGCACGTCTGAAATAATCTGGAAATCCCGGCCGGAAACTTCCATCATTCGGGCCGGGCATCCGCCGCAGATGAGCGATCAATGAGCAACCCCTACCCTATTCAAACCCTCAATCACTCTTACCTGGGCAGTGGCATCTACGAGTTGCTGCGCGAGGCACTGATCACCGGGCGTTTCCAGCCCGATGACCGCCTGCGCATCCGCGACCTGGCCGAACAACTGGGCACCAGCGTCACACCGGTGCGCGACGCGATCCTGCAACTGGCCAAGGAACAGGCGCTGATCCTCAAGACCCCGCGTGACATCCGCGTACCCATCCTCACCGCCGCGCAATACGGCGAGATCCGCAGCATCCGCCTGGCGCTTGAAGGCCTGGCTGCGGAGACGGCCGCCGCGCTGGTGACCGACAGCGAACTCGCAGACCTGCAAGCCTGCATCGAAAACAACATCGCCGCGATCAACGCCCAGGACTTGCAAGCCGCTCTCAAGTGCAATCAGCAATTTCACTACGCGCTGACCACCATCGCGCGCATGCCGGTGCTGGCGGGTTTGCTCGATAGCCTGTGGATGCGCACCGGCCCACTGATCGCCCGTGCCTATGGCAACTTCAACGAGCGCATGGCCATCGACCATCACTGGGAAGTGCTCGACGCACTCAAGCGCCGCGATGGCGCGGCGGCACGGGCGGCCATCTGCCGTGACATTCTCGATGGCAACGAGAAGATGCTCGAGTACATCGAGATGGCGCAGGCGGACTGATTGGCAGTCAATTCGACTGTTGACGAAACATAGATGACCAGTTAGTTTATTAAAACTTTCTCATCACTGGATGTCTCTGTCATGGCTCGCCCGGTCAACCTCGAAGTCAGATCCCGTTTGCTGTCGATTGGCCGCCAGGTGGTTCACAACCGTGGCTTCAACGGCTGCGGCGTCCAGGACATCACCGCCGCTGCCGAGATTCCCAAGGGCTCTTTCTACAACTACTTCGCCAGCAAGGAAGACTTCGCGGCAGAGATCCTCGAGGAATACTGGACCTCGATCGAAACCCGCCACGGGCCGATCTTCTACGACGCCCGGGTCAAGCCGCTGGAGCGCATCGGCCAGTTCTTCCAGGCCCTGGTGCTCGAGCACGGCGAGCATGAATACAGCCTGGGTTGCCTGATTGGCAACCTGTCCCTGGAAATGTCCAATGGCAGCGAACAAACCCGCAAGCGTCTGGCCGATGTGCTGGCGCGCTGGGAAGGTTTGCTCGCGAGCTGCCTGCGTGAAGCGCAGCAGCGCCGCGAACTCTCTGAAACTCACGACGCCGAAGCGCTGGCCAGTGTCATCGTCGAAGGCTGGGAAGGTGCGGTCATGCGCGGCAAGGTCCTGCGCGACGGTGCACCTCTGCAGCGTTTCGTATCGATGGTCTTGCCTCGGCTATTGGAGTGAGTTTTTTTTCCTCATTAATAAGACGACTGGTCATTTATATAAAGCAACATTCACGTCTCATCCACGCAAGCACCCAAGAGGTAAATCGTCATGAGCCATCTGTACGCCGACCCCGCCGAACCCGCACTGCCTGCCACTGGTTTCAAGCTCGACCTGAGCAAAGCCGCCCTGGTGGTCATCGACCCACAGAACGACTTCCTCAGCCCTGCCGGCGCCAGTTGGGCGGTGTTCGGTGAGAGCATCGTCGAGAACAACACCGTCGAAAACCTGGAAAAACTGTTCAAGGCCTTCAAGGCTCACGACCTGCCCGTGGCCGTGTCGCCACACTATTACTACCCGCACGACCACGACTGGCATTTTGGCGGTCCGCTGGAAAAGGTCATGCACAGCATCTGCATGTTCGATCGCAAGGGACCGAACACCCTGGAAAACTTCGAAGGCTCCGGCGCCGATTTCCTCGAGATCTACAAGCCGTACATTCTCGACGGCGAGACCATCATCGCCTCGCCGCACAAGGTCTACGGCCCGGAAACCAACGACCTGGCGCTGCAATTGCGCAAGAAAGGCGTGTCGCAGATCATCCTCGCCGGCATGGCGGCCAACCTTTGCGTGGAATCACACCTGCGCGAACTGCTCGAACAGGGCTTTGAAATAGTCGTGGTACGCGACGCCACCGCCGGCCCGCGCCTGCCGGATGGCGACGGCTACCTGGCGGCCATCATCAATTACCGCTTCCTCGCCCACGGGCTGTGGACCACCGAAGAGACTATCGCGCAACTGCAACCGGCTTGATCGTGCCCGAGCGGCCGGGCATCGCGCCCCCCCGCTCTTTCTCGAGAACCCCCGATGAAAATCCCCGCCCGTTATGAGCATTTCGTTTTCGGCGTCGTTCAATCCGGCCTGACCTGCGCGGTCGCGGCCGCCATCGCCACCACACCCCATGCGCTCGACCTGGCCTTTGCCGGCCGCTGGTTGAACGCGTGGGCGCTGTCGTGGGTATCGATGTTGCCGGTGGTGGTGCTGGCGGCGCCGATGATTCGGCGCGTGGTGAGGCGGATGACGGTGGGCTGAATGACTTGGCTATGACTCACCCAACACACCGCCATCGCGAGCATGCTCGCTCCTACCGGGGGCTTCGGGGCTGCTCGCGACAGGCGCGCAAGCCCGCACCCGACGCACGAAATACTGTGCCCGTTCGCATTTTCGCAATAAACCACTTTTCATCCGCGCATTTGTAGCCGCTTCGTTCACGGACAAGCCGGTACATTAGACCTCCATGGTCCCGCAGAGCGACCGACAACAAAACCTACAGCTCGCCCAAGAAAATCTGCCAACCATTCGGAGTCTTTCCATGAGCACATTGCGCACTACAGCTTTCCAACTCGCGAGTCTGGCCCTGTTCATCGGTAGCGCCACCCAGGCCATGGCCGAGGACATCACGTTCGTATCCCAGGGCGGTGCTTATCAGGAAGCCCAGAGCAAGGCGATCCTGGAGCCTGCGGCGAAAAAGCTCGGTCTGACGCTCAAACAGGACAGCTCGCCCAAGGCCTACCCGATCATCAAGACCCAGGTCGAGAGCGGCAAGGTCACCTGGGACGTGGTGGACCTGCCCACTGGCGACTGCATCCGTGGCGAAGCCGAAGGGCTGTTCGAGAAGCTCGACCTTGCGCTGATTCCCAATGCCGCGCAAATACCCGACAGCCTCAAGGACGAATACAGCGTCGGCTACATCAGCTACTCCACGGTGCTGGCGTATCGCACGGACGCGTTCAAAGGCGCGGACGTACCCAAGACCTGGGCCGACTTCTGGGACACCAAAAAATACCCGGGCCAGCGCTCCCTACGTAACCTGCCACGTCCAACCCTGGAAATCGCGCTGCTGGCCGATGGCGTGCCGATGGACAAGCTCTATCCGCTGGACGTCGATCGCGCCTTCCGCAAGCTTGAGCAGATCAAGCCCGACATCGCCACCTGGTGGACGTCCGGCGGGCAGTCGGCGCAGCTGATCAGCGACGGCGAAGTGGACATGATCCAGGCCTGGAACGGCCGTATCACCGCCGTACAGGCCGCCGGCGCACCCGTGGCATTCGACTACAACCAGGGTGTGCTGGAAACCAACTCGTTGTGCGTCCTCAAAGGCTCGCCGCACAAGGTGGCCGCCATGAAATTCGTCAACGAGGCCATCGATGCCAAACTGCAAGCGGCGTTGCCGATGATCATCGACTACGGCCCGCTCAACCCCGAAGCCTTCAAGACCGGGGTAATCCCGGCCGAGCGCGAGGCCAAGCTGCCTTCCGCACCCGGCAACATCTCGCGCCAGGCCCTGCTCTCGGCGCAATGGTGGGCCTCCGAAGCCGGGGTCAAGGCCGAAGAACGCTGGTTGTCCTTCGTCCAGAAAAAATAGCCATCGGCCGTTGCTGCGCCGCAGGCCAGAGGCCTCGGCGCAGGACATGCCGTCTGCCCCCGCGATTTCGACATAAAGCGCTTGCGCACCGGTCAATTGCGTCCACTTCATTCGTTGGCATCCCGGTACATTAGGCCTGAGGGTCCCGCAGAGTGACCTGTGCAGACAACTCGCGCTCGCCTCAAGTACCTGCCCACCATTGGGAGTTCTTCACATGACATTACCCGAGCACCGCACCCTGCTGTCCGCCAGGACGACTGCCACCGCCAGCGCTACCCGTCAGTGCTGGATACCCTCCAGCACTGCGCAGTGACGAGAGGTCATCATGTCCAACGCCTATCTCGCCAAATCCATGCCCGACTCCAGCGACCAGCAGCACCAGCCGCCCATGACCAGCGAAGACGCCCTGGCCCGTGAAGAACGCAAGGAGCACACCTCCATGCTGTTGCTGCTCACCCCGGCGCTGGTCATGGTCGTGGTGCTGTTGATCATGCCGCTGTGCTGGCTGGCCTTTCAGTCGGTCCAGACCGAGGAAGGGTTTTCCCTGGCCAACTACATCCGGATTTTCCAGGAAAGCATTTACTGGGACACCTTCGCCCTGACCTTCAAGATCAGTTTCCTGGTGACGATCCTGTCGATCGTCATGGGCTTCCCCATTGCCTACGCCGCTTCGCGCCTGCAGGGTTTCTGGGCCAACCTGATTCTGATCTGCGTGATCCTGCCGTTCTGGACCAGCGTGCTGGTGCGGGCCTATGCCTGGCTGGTGCTCCTGCAACGCCGCGGACTGGTCAATCAGACGCTGATGGACCTTGGCATCATCGACCAACCCCTGACGCTGATGCACAACACCACTGGCACGGTAATCGGCACCCTGCACGTCATGCTGCCCTTTATGGTCCTGCCGCTGTATTCGGTGATGAAAAAAATCCCCCAGGACCTCATGCAAGCGTCCGAGAGCCTTGGCGCCAAACCCTTCTACACCTTCCGCCGGGTCTTCCTGCCGATGGCAGCGCCGGGGGTCATGGCCGGTTCCATCCTGGTGTTCGTCATCTGCCTAGGCTTCTTCATCACCCCGGAACTGCTCGGCGGTGGCCGCACGATCCTGGTGTCGATGCTGGTGCAACGCAACGTCGAGCTCTATCACGCCTGGGGCGCAGCCAGCGCAGTCGGCCTGGTGCTGCTGTTTGTGGTGTTCCTGATCTTCTGGGGCATCAATCGCTTCATCCCCATCGAACGCATCCTGGGAGCGCGCTAAATGAACCTGCTTGCCAACCTGCGTCACCTTCGCCTGTCCCACGTGCTGTTCACGGTGCTGGTCGCGGCGATCCTGCTGTACCTGATCATCCCGGTGCTGATCGTGGTACCCATGTCGTTCTCCGAGGCGCGCTTCCTGCAATTCCCTCCCAAGCAATGGTCCTTCCACTGGTACGAGGCGTTCTTCAACAGCGTGGAGTGGATGTCGGCGGCGCGGGTCAGTCTGATCACGGCATTTTTCACCATGGCCATCAGCCTGCCGATTGGTATGGCGGCCGCCTACGCCATCAACAACTCCAGCCTGAAGGTGGTGCGTACGCTGCAGATCATCCTGCTGCTGCCGATGATGGTGCCCATCATCCTGATCGCCGCCGGCGTGTTCTTCGTTTACGCCCGGGTCGGCCTGATCAGCACGCTGACCGGCCTGGTGCTGGCGCACATCATGCTCGCCTTGCCCTACGTGATCATCGCGCTGCTGGCCGGTCTGCGTAACTTCGACATGTCCCAGGAAATGGTGGCGCGCAGCCTGGGCATGAACCGCTTTCGCGCCTTCATGGCCGTGACCCTGCCGCAGATCAAGCCCAGTGTGGTCTCGGCGACACTGTTCGCCTTCATCACCTCGCTGGATGAAACTGTGGTGGCGCTGTTCATCTCCGGCGGCGACAACCAGACTCTGACCAAGCGCATGTTCACGGCGCTGCGCGACGAGATCGATCCGACCATTGCCGCTATCAGTTCGATCCTGATCCTGGCGTCGCTGATCCTGGTGGTGATTGCCGGTCGCAACAAACAATAAGCAACAACGCACTCCCCCTCTGCAAACACACTTGCCCGCCATTGCGGGCAAGTGTGTTTTTGCGTCCTGACCACGCACGCCCATGCCGACGTGCAGCCCAGCACAGCCTGCCGTCACACGGCTTAATTCAGCATCTATCACCCGTGTCCAGGCCCATCTCGGGGGAACCGCAGAATTCGGAAAAAATCGTACGCTAAGCTAACGGTGTTCTCGTGACAGCTCTTTGACTAGGCTTTCTAAGGCCATTCTGATAGCCCTGACTTCCTGAAAAGCCATGGCTAAAATTTGTGCGGCTAAAAGGGATAACCGATGGTAAAGTAAGTTATCCCTGTCGAGATACTGAAAAGCGTTATCCTCGTTTTTCCCAAAACTGTTTTGCCAGTTCGCTCAGAGCGCTAGTTAACTGAGCGACAGATTTCGCACTTTGCAAATTATTCTGCCCGGTCTGTACATTGGTATCAGCAGCATCGCGTATATTGATAATACTGCGGTTTATGTCTTCACTTACTGCTCCCTGCTGCTCGACCGCAGTCGCTATTTGCGCGTTCATGTCGGTAATTTCGTTAACGCGTTGGCCAATTCCATCAAGAGCTGTAGCTGCTTCCTCTGCGTGAGCTACACTCGTGTGCGCTTGCCGACTACTTTGCTCCATGACTGTAACAGCGGATTGCGCTCGCTCTTGTAGAGCGCTGATCATGCTTTGAATATCCGTTGTCGATTGCTGTGTGCGAGCAGCAAGACTGCGAACCTCATCGGCGACAACAGCAAAACCACGCCCCTGCTCACCAGCACGCGCGGCCTCAATTGCTGCGTTGAGTGCCAACAAATTCGTTTGCTCGGCGATCCCTCGTATAACGTCAAGAACTTTTGATATCTCGTTACTTTTACCTTCAAGCTCATGAATAACCTGAGCGGCTTGCCTAATTTCACCTTCAAGGGCAGTGATTGACTGGCTTGTGTGGGCTACCAGACGCTGGCCAGATGCCGTCTCAGTGTCTGCTCTTCCGGCCGCATCTGCAGCATGCTGTGCATTGCTCGCAACCTCTTGAATGCTTGCCGCCATTTGGTTTACTGCCGTTGCTATTTGATCTGTCTCTGCCTGCTGCTCAACTGTAAGTACATTGCTTGACTCAATATCCTTTAGTAGGCCTCGGGTGTGTTCGCTAAGCCGATTTGATGCATCACCTATGCGACCTACTATGGCGCCTGTTTCAGCTTGCATCATTCGTAAAGCAAACTCTATTTGGCCAAACTCATCGGTGCGCCCAGTGTAGAGGGATTGACTTAATGGGTTATTGGAAATATTCCTGGCTCTTTCAACCAGTCTTCCAAGAGGAGAGAGAATAGCCAAAACACTAACAGAGCTTAAGCTTCCTGACGGCGGTTACAGGAGCTGAGTGCAACACGGTTATTGAATTGAAGCTGGAGCATCATGCCGCATAGCCATAGCTTCCTGCATCACCTCGTCCATAACCTCGATCGGACACTTGAAGTCGAAGCGCTTAC